>JAKDLE010000352.1 GCA_030453005.1 Pseudonocardia sp.
AGGCGCTGGGCACCCGGCTGACCGCCGCCGGGCACCGGGTCGCCGTGCTCGCTGTCGACCCGTCCTCCACCCGCACCCGGGGCTCGATCCTGGGCGACAAGACGCGGATGGTGCGCCTGGCCGTCGACGAGAACGCGTTCGTGCGCCCCTCGCCGAGCGCGGGCACGCTCGGCGGGGTGGCCCGCGCGACGCGGGAGACGATCGTGCTGATGGAGGCCGCGGGCTACGACGCGGTGCTGGTGGAGACCGTCGGCGTCGGGCAGTCCGAGGTGGCCGTCGCCGCGATGGTGGACACGTTCCTGCTGCTCACCATCTCCCGCACCGGCGACCAGCTGCAGGGGATCAAGAAGGGCATCCTGGAGCTCGCCGACGTCGTCGCGGTCAACAAGGCCGACGGCCCGCACGAGCGTGAGGCGAAGGTGGCCGCCCGCGAGCTGGCGGGCGCGCTGCGGATGATGACGCCCGCCTCGGAGTCCTGGCGCCCCCCGGTGCTGGCGTGCAGCGCCCAGACCGACGCCGGGATGGCCGAGGTCTGGGCGGCCGTGCAGAACCACCGTCGCACCCTGTCCGACGCGGGCGAGCTGGCCGCCCGTCGCGCCGACCAGCAGGTGCAGTGGATGTGGGCGATGGTGCGTGACCAGATGATGGACCGCCTCACGTCCGACCCCGGCGTCCGCGACGCACTGCCCGAGCTGGAACGCGACGTCCGCGGCGGCGATCTGACGCCGACGCTGGCCGCCCAGCGCATCCTGGACCGCCTCGCCGCGCCGTGATCGTCGTCCGCGGTGCCCGCGCGACAGATCTGTCGTCCTGGCACCGCCGAGGGTGATCATGCCCACGCGCCGCGCGCGCCTGCCGTCCTCCCGCTCTGCCCGCGGATAGCGTCGGTAGGTGCTCGGGGTCAGTCACGCCACGTCCGGGGCGGCCCTCGGGCTCGCCGTCGCGGGGTACGCCCCTGCGGTGCTCGGCGTCTCGCCCGCCGCGGGCACCGTGGTCACGTTCGCCGCGGTCTGCGCGGGGGCGGCGCTGCTGCCCGACCTCGACCACCCCTCGTCCACGGTCACCCGGCACTTCACCGTGGCGTCCTTCGTCGCCTCGCGCGTGGTCCGGCCGCTGTCGGGGCTGGTCTACCGCCTCACCCGAGCGCCGCGCGACACCGGGAGGGGCACCCACCGCGGCCTGACCCACACCGTCGTCGGGGCCGTGCTGCTCGGGCTCGCGGTCACCCTCGCGTCGGCCCGCTGGGGCGCACCGGTGCTGATCGGGACGCTGTTCGTGTGCCTCGCGCTGGCGATCAAGGGTCTGGACGCGATCGTGCCCGGGCCGCCGTCGCTGGTGATCGCCGCCGCGCTCACGTTCGCCGTGCAGCGGTACCTGCCCGGTGGCACGGCGGGCACCGCGGGCTGGCTCGGTGTCGCCGTCACGCTCGGGATGGTCGTGCACTCGGTGGGGGACGCGGTCACCTCCTCCGGAGCGCCGCTGCTGTGGCCCCTGACGATCCGCAGGCGCCGCTGGTATCCCGTGGGCAGCCCGCGCGCCGTGCGCTTCCGCACCGGGGGCCGGGTGGAGGCGTGGGTCGTCGCACCCGCGCTGACGGTGGCGACGTTCGTCCTCGCGATGCTCGTCGTCCCCGGAGTGGCGCCGGTGCTGCAGGAGATGATGGGGACATGACACTCCCGAAGCGACCCGTGATCGGTGTGCTGCACCCCGGCGTGATGGGGGCCGCGATGGGGTCGGCGCTCAAGCGGGTGGCGGGCGCGGTGATCTGGGCGGCCGCCGGGCGCAGCCAGGTCACGTCCAAACGCGCGGAGATCGCCGACCTCGTGGGCGTGCCGGACCTCGCCGACCTCGCCCGCCGCTCCCACGTGATCATCTCGATCTGCCCGCCGCAGGCGGCGCTCGACGTGGCGCAGCAGGTGGCGCAGGCCCTCGAGGGGCAGGCGGACCGGCCGCTCTACGTCGACGCCAACACCGTCGACCCCGCGGTGGTCCTGGACGTGGGGCGGCTGCTCGGCGCCGAGCACGTCGTCGACGGGGTGGTGCTCGGCCCGCCCGCGTGGGAGCGGGGGAGCACGGTGCTGTGGCTGTCCGGGCACTCGGCGCAGACCGTGGCCGACCTGTTCACCGACTCCCCGTTCGACGCCCGCGTGCGCGGTCTCGAGCTCGGCGCCGCGAGCGCGTCGGCTCGGTTGTCAAAGCGCTGATCGGCCCTCGGAGCGCTGTCAGTCGTGGGAGCGTTGGGCGAACTCGTCGGCGGCCCCGATCGGGGTGCTCCAACCCCGGTTCGTCGGCTCGGAGGCCGACGCCGCTGTGGCGCCGGCCACAGCGAGGGCCGCCGCCATCGCGCAGACCAGGATGAACGTGCCCACCGACCGGGTGTTCCGCATGTCGCCCAGCTTGGCGCGGCCACGCCCACGCGTCAGGTACCGGGCCGCGTTACGACCCGAAGGTGTGGTCGCGTCACCACCCGAACGGCGGTGTGGTGACCGAACGTTACTGCGTCCACCGCCGGAACCCGGCCTCGGCGTCGACGACCTGACCGGTGACTGTCGCGGCGTCCGGGGAGAGGAGCATCGCGACGACCGCAGCCGCCTCGGCCGGATGGTTCCAGCGGCCGCGGGGCAGGTGCCGTGCGACGAACCCGGCCTGCTCCGGCGTGGCCCAGCCGGTGTCGGTGGGGCCGGGGTTGACACAGTTGACCGTGATCTCCTGATCGGCGAGCGCGTCGGCGAGGCTGGCGGTGAGCTGGGCCAGGACCCCCTTCGTCGCGGCGTAGGGGATCTCGGCGGGCATCGGCCCCTTGTGCAGCCCGGAGGTGAACAGCACGACTCGTCCTCCGCGGGGGCACTGGGCCGCGAACGCCTGCACCAGCAGCAGCGACGCGCGCACGTTCACCGCCCAGGTGCGGTCGAGCATGTCGGGGGTGAGGTCGGCGAGTGCCCCGACCTGGCTGCGGGCGTGGTTGACGACGAGGGTGTCGGGCGGTCCGAACCGTGCCGTCGCGGTGGCGACGAGCGACGCCGGAGCAGCCGGGTCCTCCAGGTCGAGCGCTGCGTGCCCGAGTCGCGACCCCACGCCACCGAGCGCGTCGAGGACACCGTCGATACCCATCGGGTCGGCGCCCCACGGCTCGGTGGCGTCGTAGGGGCTCCACGACTGGACGAACCCGCGCGCCCCGTCGTCGAGCAGGCGGCGGGCGACTGCGAACCCGATGCCTGCCCGCCTGCTCACCCCGGTCACGAGCGCGGTGCGGCTCACCGGCGCCGGGTGAGGAGACGGCGGGGGCACCACCCCACCCTCACCGAGGGCGTGCGGCGCGCGCAACCCGGTTCCCGGAGCCGCGGGTGTCGCAGACCGAAGCCGGTCGCGCAGCCCGTGGGGGGCTCGCGCAGCACGCCCAGCGCCTGCGCGACCGGGCTGGGGCTGCGCGAGCGGACTGGGGCTGCGACGCCCGCAGCGCGTCAGTTCAGCGCGCGGACGCCCTCGGGGAGGGCGCCGCCTGCGAGCAGGTCGACGGTGAGGTCGGCGAGGTGGGTGAGCGCGGAACGTTGGGTGAACGGGCCGAACGACACCCGCGCCACGCCCAGCTCGGCGAGCCGGGGCTGGGGGAGCGATCCGGGGACGTGGATCACGCTGACCCTGCGCTCGCCGATGCCCTCCACCAGCGCGACGACGGTCGGCTCGTCGAGCTTGCCGGGCACGAAGACGCACGGCGCGCCCGCGTCGACGAACGCGCGGCCCCGCTCGATCGCGTCGGCGAGCACGTCGGCGCGGTCGCGGTCGCCTGCTTTGAGGAACGCGTCGGTGCGGGCGTTGACGACGAACGGCACGCCCTCGGCCTCACCGGCGGCGACGGCGGCGGCCACCGCGGCGACGGCGTCGGCCAGTGGCATCATCCGGTCCTCCAGGTTGGCGCCCACCACGCCGACGCCGATCGCGCGGCGCACCGTCTCGCCCGCGTCGCCGTACCCGCTCTCGAGGTCAGCGGAGACCGGGATGTCGACGGCAGCCGCGATCCGCCCCACCATGTCGATCATGAGGTCGCGGGGGATGCGCTCGCCGTCGGGGTAGCCGAGCGTGGCCGCGATGGAGTGGCTGGCCGTGGCCAGTGCGGCGCTGCCCGCGTCGGCGACGACCTTGGCGGTGATCGCGTCCCAGACGTTGACGACGACGAGCAGCTCGGGGTCGGTGTGCAGGCGAAGCAGCTCGGTGGCCTTCTCAGCGGTGTTCACGTGCGGACGCTACCCGGACGGACCGACGCGCTCCACGCGGATCGCCTGGACGGGTGCCCACCTCGGCGAGGGGCGACCGGTCGCGCGGGCGTGGCGCAGCATCGCCGTCAACTGCACGACCCCCGAGCCGCCGCCGACCAGGAGCGCCGGGTGGCGCCGGGCAGCGGACCGGCCCGCTCCCGCGCGAACGGCACTCTCGCCCGACGAGGCTGGGCGAGAGTGCCGCT
>JAKDLE010000353.1 GCA_030453005.1 Pseudonocardia sp.
TGCCATCGCCACGCCGGCAGCCAGGATGACGCACAACGGCGGGCCGGAGCCGGGACCGAGCGCGCCCGCCGGGAGGAGTGTCAGGGTGATGACGCCCATGGTCTTCTGGGCGTCGTTGGCGCCGTGGGCGAGCGCGACCGTCGATGCCGACACCACCTGGCCGAGCCGGAAGCCGCGGCTCACCCGGCCGGAGTGGCCGTGCGTGGTGAGCCGGCACGCGAGGACCGTCGCGGCGAGCGCCACCACACCGGCGAGCAGGGGCGAGCACAACGCCGGCAGGACGACCTTCCCGAGCACGCCGCCGACGTGCACCGCGTCGGAACCGGCGCTCACCAGCGTCGCGCCGATGAGCCCTCCGAACAACGCGTGCGAGGAGCTGGACGGCAGGCTCAGCAGCCAGGTCAGCAGGTTCCAGACAATGGCACCGGCCAGCCCGGCGAAGACCACGACCGGCGTGATCCGGACGTCGTCGAGCAGGCCGCCGGAGATCGTCCTGGCGACCTGGACCGACAGGAACGCTCCGGCCAGGTTCAGGACCCCCGCGAGGGCGACCGCGACCTTGGGGCGCAGCGCACCGGTCGCGATCGACGTCGCCATCGCGTTCGCCGTGTCGTGGAAGCCGTTGGTGAAGTCGAAGACGAGGGCGGTGACGACCACGAGCACGACGACGGCCGGGGTGCTCATCGACGGTGACCGCTGCTCGATCGACCGGACTCGATGCCGGGCACCTGCTCGCGGCACTCCCAGGGATGCGCCTCGTTCGAGCCGGGCCACGTCGTCGCGATCACCCGCAGAGGTTCCGGCGGTCGGCTGCGGGCGACCTCACCCTCGCCGGATGAACCCCAGCGGGATACCCACTGATCGGCATCGTCGTGCTGAGCACCGGGTCGGTCGGCAGGACCCTGCCAGCGCGTGCGGCGTAGAGATCGCGCACCGGTCTCCGTGCCTCGGCGTACCCGCACCGGTGGCGAGGCCGCAGTCGACGCCGGCAAGCGCCAGATGCCCGCCGAGGTCGTCGGCCACCGCCTCGCCGAGATCCGTCGCGCCCGAGGCCTGACCCAGCAGTACGCCGCCGACCGCATGGGCGTCACCAAGGGCCGTATCTCCCAGATCGGACGCGGCAAGGTCCCTCGCCCTCGGCGGGCGCCTGCACCAGGCCATCTACTTCGACGACGGCGACATCACCGCCATCGCTTGAGGCCGGATCGCGCTATCGTCGTCCACATGACCCCTGCCTGCCGCAGGGGTGCAACTCTCGCGAGTTCATCCCCCACCGAGTTGAACCCCCACGATGTCCTGGCCGTCGACGGGGCCGTTGTCGAGCGGGGGTGGTCGTACAACCGCGACGGGCCATCTGCGCCGCGTCGAGCGTTGATCAAGACCGTAAGCGTAGGAGGTAGTCGAGAAGCTGGAGTCGCCGAGCACGGCGTACCCAGTTCGGTGACCGAGGTGGGAACGGCTACACCCGATCCCCGCCCATATCGGCTCACCATCGCGTCCGACCTCCACCCGGCGAGGCGCTTGAGGTCGGTCGTACTCATGTCGTTGAGCATGTGGTCGTGCGCCCACGTATGCCGGAACCGGTGCGGATGCAGGCCCGGGACCCCGACTTCTCCTCCGATGAGTTCCAGACGGGTCCGCACGCCGTCCGGGGTGAGGCGACCACGCTGTGACAACCAGCGATGATCCGACGAGCTGTGCGGATTGCCACCGCGGGCACGCAGGTAACGGTCCAGCGCTACGAGCTGCCCCACAGCACGATGCGGTCCGGGTCGACGCCGTCGAGCAGACGCGCGTGGGCGATCGCCGCGTGGTAGTCCTGCCGGTGCGCGGTGTGTAGGACGTTCTGCCGCAGGGTGCCCTCCGAGGTGCCGTAGCCGCGGTAGTCGAAGACCAGCACGTCGGCGCCCGCCGCGGCGAACCGTTCGGCGAAGGGCAGCAGCCCGGCGTCGCGGGTGGCGCCGAAGCCGTGGCCCATCACCACGCACGGGCGGCCGCGGGCCCCGGTGAGTGTCGCGCTCTCGGCTCGCAGGTACCAGGCCGCACATCGCGTGCCGTGGCTGTCGAACCCGGTCTCCGAGACCATCACCGCTCCCCCGTGTCTGTGGCACCCGCCACACCTTCCTGCGCGCGACGTTACCGGTTGCCCCGGTCACTACGGTGATCGGAGTTCACCGTCGAACCCAGAGGAGAGCCATGTCGATCCCCACCGACGACAACCGCGAGCTGCTCAGCGTCGTCGCCACCATGCGCGCGCAGCCCGGCAAGGAGCAGGAGCTGCGCGAGCTGCTGGAGTCGTTGATCTCCCCCACCCGCGCGGAGGAAGCATGCGTCACCTACGCCCTGCACCAGGGCGCCCAGGACCCCGCGGTGTTCATCTTCTACGAGAACTGGGCCAGCCAGGCCGCACTCGACGCCCACCTCGGCACGCCGCACCTGCAGGCCGCGCTGCGGCGGAGCCCCGAGCTGCTCGACGGCGACCTGGCCAACACCCCGCTGCACCGCATCGCCTGAGCAGGCGGCGGCGGGTCAGCCGTCGGTGAGCAGGCCCGCCGCCGACGGCCCACCCGACGCGATTTCGCCGAGCCAGTCGAGCCGTCCTGCTCCGTAGAGGGCCACGGACCCGGCCAGCAGCCAGATCAGCGCGGGCAGGAACTCCTCCTGCAGCGCCCGGCGCGCGGCGGTGACCTCGGCCGCGCCGGTCTCGCTCTCCAATGCGCCCGAGACGTAGCGGGCCCGCGCGGCGTACCGCTTGCCGAGCGTCTCGGCGACCCAGGCCAGCACCTCCTCGACCCGCTGCGGACGGTCGGCGGTGCCCTCCCGCACCACCGTGAGCCTGCGGACCAGCGTCATCGTGGCGAGCACCTGCGCCGGACCGCTGGACTCGTCGGGCGCCGCACTCGCGTCGATGTCGATGAACTCGGCCGCGCACTCGCGAGCCGGTTCGGGCGAGCGGGTCTCGATCGTCGCCTGGACGGCCTCCAGCAACAGCTCCAGGACCGCTCCGGCGACCTGCTCGACCTCGTCCATCTCCCGTTTCCTGGCCACCCGGCCACCCTAGGCCCGGCTCGTCAGGAGCAGACGGCGCCCTGTGCCGCGGAGCCGACGAGCTTCGCGTACTTGCCCAACACCCCGGTGCGCAGCGTGGGCACGGGCGCGGGCGGTGCCCACTCCGCGCGCCTGCGCGCCAGCTCGGCGTCGTCGACGAGCAGGTCCAGGGTGCGCAGCTGCATGTCGAGCACGACCCGGTCGCCGTCGCGGACGAACGCGATCGGCCCGCCGTCGACGGCCTCGGGCGCCACGTGCCCCACACACAGCCCGGTGGTGGCGCCGGAGAACCGGCCGTCGGTGAGCAGCAGCACGTCCTTGCCCAGCCCGGCGCCCTTGATCGCCGCGGTGACCGCGAGCATCTCCCGCATCCCCGGCCCGCCCCTCGGGCCCTCGTACCGGATGACGACGACGTCACCCGGCGCCAGGTCGGCCACCGCGTCCATCGCGCCCTGCTCGCCGTCGAAGACCCGGGCGGTGCCCTCGAACCGGGCGGAGTCGAACCCCGCGCTCTTGACGACGGCGCCCTCGGGCGCGAGCGAGCCGTGCAGGATCGTGATGCCGCCGGTGGGGTGGATCGGGTTCGACAGCGCGCGCAGGATCTCCCCGTCCAGGTCGGGTGGGTCGAGCTCGGCGAGGTTCTCGGCCACGGTCGCCCCGGTGACGGTGAGCGCGTCGCCGTGCAGCAGCCCGGCGTCGAGCAGTGCCTTCATCACGACCGGCACCCCGCCCACCCGGTCGACGGTGGTCATCACGTGCGCCCCGAACGGCTTGACGTCGGCGAGATGGGGCACACGGTCGCCGATGCGGGTGAAGTCCGCCAGCTCCAACGGGACGCCGGCCTCCCAGGCGATGGCAAGGAGGTGCAGCACCGCGTTGGTGGACCCGCCGAACGCCATCACCACGGCGATCGCGTTCTCGAACGCCTGCTTCGTGAGGATCTGCCGCGCCGTGATCCCCTTGGCGATCATCCCGACGACGGCCTCACCGGACGCCCGCGCGATGCCGTCGCGGCGCCGGTCGACCGCGGGCGGGCTCGCCGACCCGGGCAGCGCCATGCCCAGCGCCTCGGCCGCGCTCGCCATCGTGTTCGCGGTGTACATGCCTCCGCACGCGCCCTCACCGGGGCAGATCGCGCGTTCGATCGCGTCGACCTCCTCGCGGGTGATCAGCCCGCGGGCGCACGCCCCGACCGCCTCGAACGCGTCGGCGATCGTCACCTCCCGCTCCCCCACATATCCGGGCATGATCGACCCGGCGTAGAGGAACACGGCGGCGAGATCCAGCCGGGCGGCGGCCATCAGCATCCCGGGCAGGCTCTTGTCGCAGCCGGCGAGGAGCACGGTGCCGTCGAGGCGCTCGGCCTGCACGACGGTCTCGACGGAGTCGGCGATGACCTCGCGGGAC
>JAKDLE010000354.1 GCA_030453005.1 Pseudonocardia sp.
AGCGGGCGACGAAACCGGTGTTGTAGCGGTTCTTGTGGATCTTGTGCTCGTAGACGCCGTAACCGGTCTCGTCCACGGCGAGCCTGGCCAGCTCCTCGGCACCCTTCGTGCCGGCGAGGGCCATGGCCCGTACGAAGCGGTCGAGGGTCTCCTGGTCGGAGCCGGCGAGCCGGTCGAAGGCCTCCCGCGCCGCCCGGGCCTTGCTCCGGACGTCCGCGAGGCCCGCCAGGTCGGCGTCCCATGCAGCCGTCACCGGGGATCAGCCCTTCGGGCGGGTGAGGATCGCGAGAATGCCCTCGGTCTCGTCGTGCGGGCGCGGGATGACGTGGACCGAGACGACCTCGCCAGCCTTGCCCGCGGCGACGGCACCGGCGTCGGTGGCGGCCTTCACCGCGCCGACGTCACCACGAACCATGATCGTCACCAGGCCGCCGCCGATCTCGCGGTGCCCGACGATCTGCACGTTGGCGGCCTTCACCATCGCGTCGGCGGCCTCGATCGCCCCGACCAGGCCCTTCGTCTCGATCAGGCCCAGCGCACCGCGCGGCCCGGTCGGCGTGCCGGCTGCGCCGGTCGAGGGGGTTGCCATGGGTCCTCCAGTAGTGTTCTCAAGGCGCATCTCAGGACTTGCGGTAGGTGACGGTGCCGTTGCGGACGACGGTGTCGGCAATCGCGACGACCGCCCGGTCGGTGGGGGCGTCGGCCCCCGCGGCGATCCGCGCGGCCCCGCCGGCCGCCACCAGGACGATCTCGCCGACACCGGCCCCCACCAGGTCGACGGCCACGTAGGCCGCGCCGGTGGACCGCTCGGGATCGGCGCCGGTGGCGTCCTGCAGCAGGAGCAGCGTGAACCGCTCCAGGCCCGGCTCCTTGACCGTCGCGACCACCTGCCCCAGCACCTTGGCGAGCAGCACGTCGTCACCTCCACGGCCGGTCCCGGGCCGGCTGTGAGCCGTGCCACTCGATGGAAGGCGACAGTAGGTCGACTCCTCCGGGCCAGGCGCTATCCGGAGGGGACAACGTCTGGCGATGTCGTTGTCCCCGGACGCTCTGGCCGGACCTCCTCGCCGCAGGCAGGGTAAGCGGTGACGCAGGACACAGGAGGTGCACCGGTGATCCGTTCCGAGGACGCTCAGTTCCACCCGCCGACCAGCGACGACCCGCTGTGGGCGGAGACCAACTACTTCGGCCTCTACGCCGCTCAGGACACCGAGGCGCCGATCAACATCGGGGTCTACGGCCTGTTCCGCGAGCCGCTCGGTGTCGTCGGCTCGACGGTGTCGGTGAACCGCAAACGCGTGACGATGCCGTGGGCCGCGGACTACTGGGACGCGTGGGAGCACCTCGTCGTACCCCAGCCGTCGAACCTGCTGGACTACGAGCTGGCCAACGGTCTCAAGGTCGTGTGCTCCGAGCCGAACGCGGTATGGGACGTCTTCTACACCGACGCCGCCGCTGGGCTCGATCTGCGCTTCCGGTACACGGCGCTGATGGAGGCCTACGACATCAACGACCCGGCCCAGGACCCGATGGCCGCCGACAAGGATATGGCCAAGACCTGGGGCCACGCCTACGCCGGCCACTTCGACCAGACCGGGCACTTCGAGGGCGAGCTGTCGCTGCGCGGCGAGACGTTCCCGATCGACTGCGTGTCCACGATGGACCACAGCTGGGGCGTGCGCGCCGAGCGGCAGGCATCGCGCCTGTCGTGGATGCACGCCCACTTCGACCGCGACCTCGCGATCCACGTGATCTCCGACTTCTCCACCGACGCCGGCCCCGATGCGCCTTCCCCGCTGACGATGACCCACGGCTACGTGCTGGAGGGCGGCAAGGTCTACGGCCTCAAGGCCGGAAGCGGCACGTCGTGGAGGACGGGGTTCTACGGCGAGGCGGTGCAGCTGTCGGTCACCGACTCGGCCGACCGCACGTGGGAGCTGGAAGGCACCGGGCTCACGACGTTCCCGTGGCAGGCGTGGCCGGGCACCGTCGGGCACAACGTGCTGCACCGCTGGACGCTGAACGGCCGCACCGGGTACGGGGAGTGCATGGACTTCATCGGCCTCGGCGAGCTCGGCGCCGTCTACAACCGGGCCTGACATGGCTGGGCCTACCCACCCCGGGCCTCCTTCGTCGTCCCTTCCATCCCCCGCGCCGCCGGTGCGGGCCGTCGTCTTCGACCTCGACGGCACGCTGGTGCAGACGCGCGTCGCCTCGTGGGAGGTGTTCTCCCAGATCAACGACCGGTTCTCTCTCGGCGTCGACAGCCCGGAGCGCTACTTCGACCTGTTCCGCAACAACGTGTTCGCCTCGATCCGCTCGCTGTGCCGCGACGAGGCGCACGCCGACGAGGTGAAGGCGGCGTTCCTCGCCCTGCTGCGCACCGACTACACGCCGGCGATGATCCCCGGGATGAGCGACGTGGTCAGGAGGCTCGCCGGGGACTGCACGCTCGCGGTCATGTCGTCCAACGCGATGCAGGTGCTGCGCCGCGTGCTCGTCACCAACGACCTGGCCTTCTGCTTCGCCCACGTGTTCGGCGGCGACGTGGCCCCGGACAAGCGGGCCGCGATCCGCGCGTTCCTCGCCGACTCCGGCAGCGGGTTCGGCCGGCGCTGCGCCGCCGACTACGACGAGGCGGGCCGGCACGCGGAGCCCGCAGCGGCCAGCACGGTGTTGGTCACCGACACGGCGGGCGACGTGCGCGACGCCCGGGAGACCGGCATCCGCGTCGTCGGCGTGGCGTGGGGGATGCACTCGGTCGACGAGCTCCTCGACGCCGGGGCGGAGTTCGTGGCGCTGTGGCCGCAGGAGATCACCGCCTACCTGCTGGGCGACGCGGCGGTGGAGCCGCCGGGCGGGGCGTGTGCCGTGCCGGCCCGCCCCGTGGAGAAGGACTGCGGGTGCGGATGCTCAGGCACCGATGGGCAGGACGACCCGGTCCGGGAGGCCGCTGCGGCCCGCCGACGGCGCCGCACCGCGGCCCGGTCGCACGTGCTCGCCGCGGTGTCCGCTGCCCCCACCCCGGGTGGCAGGAAAGCCACTGTCCCGCAACCTCGTGGCAGGAAAGTGGCTTTGCCGCAACCAGCGGCGGTGCCGGCCGAGCTGCTCGCCGCCGTTCGGGCCGTCTGCGCCGATGGCTGACCCCGGCGGTCGGCACGTCTCGCCGCTGGCCGGGGCGTTCAACTTCCGCGACCTCGGCGGACTGCGGGCGGGTCCGCTGCGCCGCGTGCGCGACGGCGTCCTGTTTCGCAGCGACACCCTCCAGGCACTCACCGACGACGACGTCACGCGGCTGGTCGAGCGGCTCGGCGTCGAGCTGCTGGTGGACCTGCGGCTCGGCGCCGAGACGGTGACGCAGGGGCGCGGGCCGATGGCCGCCGCGGGAATCTGCTACCTCAACGCGCCGCTGCCCACGGCGCCGGTGACCGACGTGCCCCCGGCCGAGCAGACCCTGCACTTCTACCGCTCGACCCTGAACTCACCCGGTCCCGTGCTGCCGACGGTGGTACGGGTCCTCGCGGCCACCGCGGGCCGCCCGACCGTCCTGCACTGCGCCGCAGGCAAGGACCGCACCGGGCTGGTGACGGCACTGACGCTGAGCCTCGTCGGTGTCGACGAGTCCGACATCGTCGACGACTACCTGGCAAGCGCCCACAACATGCCGCGCATGGTCGAACGGTTCCGCGGCTGGCCGTTCTACCGCGACCACATGGCGGCGGTGGCGCCCGAGCTCTACCAGACGCACGAAGGGACCATCCGCGGCTTCCTCGACGTGCTCGACCGGGACTGGGGCGGGGCCGCGGGCTGGGCCGCCGCCCGCGGGATCCCCGCCGTGGTGCTCGCCGAGCTCACCGACGGGCTGCTGGAGCCGGTCCCCTGACGGGTCACTCGGCGAGCGCGGCCTTGCCGAGGGCGAGCACGAGCGGGCGGGTCTGCGCGGCGTCGACGGCGAAGCGACGTAAGCCCAAGGCATACAGCTGGGCCGCGACCGTGTCGGACACCTCGCCGGACAGCCGCATCCCGATGCGTCGACCGGAGTCGTCGGTCGCCCTCGCGACCTCCGTGAGCAGAACCTGCACCGAGGGATCGAGCGTGGTCCGCGGATCGCAGCTCAGCAGCCCGCGCCGCAGGTACCCGTCCAACGGCTCCGCGGTGAGCAGCTGGCGGGCGGGGATCCCGAACATCGCCGCCTGCAAGGTGCGCACCTCGAGCCAGACGACCGCGCTGGCCGCCGCAATGTCCACGGCTCCGTATGCGGCCCTCGGGCTGGTCAGGTAGGTACCGACGGTGACATCCGGCCCGGCCTCCTCGGCCAGCGCCGTGAGCGCGCGGGCCTCCATCGGGTCGCTGATATGCCGTACCGCGAGGTGGACGCGGGCGCGCGATCCGGACGCCAGTACCGCACGCCCCAGGCCTTCCAGTTGCGCCCGGACCAGCTCCGGGCGCAAC
>JAKDLE010000355.1 GCA_030453005.1 Pseudonocardia sp.
TGCCGCCGGGCGAGTACGGCTGGGTACCGCGCTTCCCCGAGCGCCTCGGCGTCACCGCGATCGAGGCCCCCGGCAGCCACGAGGCCCTGTTCACCGAGCCCGCGGGACTGGCGGAGGCCCTGCTCAAAGCCTGACGACCCCGGGCGCGGTCAGATCACCAGGTCGGCGAGCGGGGTGGCGGCGACGGCGGCCGCGGGCCGGGTGAGATAGCAGTCGGCGTAGTACCAGCCCTCGGCCTCCTTGCCCGTCGGGTCCAGGCCGCGGGCCGCGACGTCGTGGTTCGCGGCGTCGAACTCGCCCTGGTCGGCGAAGCGGCGCTGCGCGAACGTGCCCGGCCACCGCTCGGTGACCAGGCCGTGCTCGCCGAGCATGTCCGCGATGTCGTCGTAGGGGAACACGCGCAGCACGAACACCGCGAGCCACAGGTCCGCCGGCTCGGCGACGGACGCCAGGATGCGCCGGAACGTGGAGCGCCCGATGTAGCCCACACCACCGGTGCAGGCGACCAGCCCGACCTCGCGCAGACCCTCGGCGAGCGCCGGTGAGGGGTCGTTCGACTCCAGGTCCTCCGCCCAGCCGCCTGCCAGCAGACCGGTCTGTACCCCGTAGTCGATCGCCGGTGCGGAGATGTCGAGGCCCAGGACCCTGCGGGCGGGGTGCCGGAGCCGGTTGGCGTAGAACGTCGTGTCGTCGGCGATCACCTCGGCGGCCGACAGCTCCTCACGGGCGGGATCGGTGCCGCGCTTGCCGATGTCGGCGAGGTCGACCCCGGTGCGCAGCAACGCCGCGTTGATCCCATAGGAGCAGCAGACGTCGACGACGGTCCGCGGACGCCCGTCCCGCTCGGAGGCGGCGAGCACCGACTCGAACACCGGCAGCGCCTGCTGCGGGATCTGGTACTCCAGCGGCATGAGCGCGCGGTAGTAGTCGCGCGGGTCGGGTCGGTCGTAGATCAGGCTGAAGTCGGACTTGCTGTCACCGGTCAGTGTGTCGTCGTCGAACATCGGCACTCCTCGTGCTGGGTCGATCACTTCTCCTGGTCCGCGGCGAGCAGGTCCTCCAGTTCTGCGACCACCCCGGGGAGCTCCCCGGCGAACACCTCCATCTGCCCGCTCGCCGTGCGCGGCGTGCTGAGGTAGAGGTCGAAACGGCCGGGCAGCATGGCGTAGCCGACGCCGATACACGTCGGGCTGGTCGAGCCGAATCCCCAGTAGCGTATGTGCGGAGACGGGACCGCGCTGGTGCTGAGGAAGTCGTCGCGCATCGTGCGCCAGCCCGGGGAGTCGTACAGGGCGGGCACGGGGGCGTCCGTGCCGCGCCGCTGGAGGATCATCTGCAGCTCCCACAGGTGCTGCTCGGGGGCCTGCCCGGCCTGGCAGTCCCGGGCCCGGGACACGTGGGCGGCCGCCGCGGCGCGGAACGCCGCGCGGCGGGTGGCGTCGTCGGCTCCCCCGTCCGCCATCGCGGCGGTGAACGCGACGATCTCGGGGGTGACGACACGCATCGCCTCGGTCCGGCCGTGCCGGAACCCCCGGGTGGCGATCGACTCGTAGGTGGCGCCGACGAAACCCTTGGCCCGGTGGTGGGCGAGCTGGAAGGCCAACTGCGCGAAGGCGTCGGGCGAGCAGCGGAGACGCTTGGCCCGCTCGGCGGAGAAGTCGACCGAGACCGTCGTGGTGGCCGTGCCCGCGGCGTACGCCGCGAAGTCCTCGCCCGCCGCGCGCACGTCGGCGCGCAGGGCGTCGTCGAGCACGAAGTCCAGCGGCGCCCGCGCCGGGGCGCCCTGCGGCCGGGCGTCGGCGCCGTCGGTCGGCGACTCCAGTACCGCGTCGATCATGCTGATCACGGTGGTGCCGTCGAGGTTGCAGTGCTCGCCGTTGTAGCCCGCCGCCCCGTTCGCGAAGACGATCAGCGAGACCGCCTTGTCGAACCACCGGTTCGCGCTGTTGCCGTGCAGCAGCTGGTCGGCCGCGGCGAGCGGCCCGTCGGGCGCGGCCTCGTCGAGGACGAGGCAGAACAGCGCGGTCTCCACCGCGTCGAGGCTCGTCGCGTTGGCCGGGTCGCAGGCCAGCAGGGCGGCGCGGCTCGTCGCCCACTGCGCCCGGGCCTTCGTCGTGAGGTGCCCGACGGAGGTGTCCGGCTCGGCCGCCGGGGTCTCCTCGACGATCGCGCGCAGGGCGCCCGTCAGCTCGTCGACGGTGTGCGGGTGCCCCTGCGGGCCGATCACGTCGAGCCGCACGAGCCGCCCGCGGTGCGCCACCACGATGTGCCGCTCCTGCGACGGGCCGGGCCATTCGTCGGTGTAGGGCGTGCGGGCCGTGTCCTGCTCGACGCCCGGGATGCGGGTGGCGGAGAACAGGTACTTGTTCTGCTCCATCGACAGCGGCGCGCCGCGCTGCAGGACCGGCGGCAGCTCCTCGGCGTCGATCATCAGCTTGTAGGCCACCGCCCCCGCGACGAGCCCCGCGGCCCGATCCACCTGGCCCTGTCCCGAGTCCTCGAAGAGGAAGAAGAAGTTGGCGTTGAGCGCGATCCGGTCGCGGCGGCCGAGGTAGCGGTGCGGCCAGAACCGGTCGAGCCAGCTGTGCGCGCCCGCGTCGAAGGCCTCCAGCTCGGCGTGCAGGGCGTGCGCCGGACTCCCCGCGGCCAGGAACCCGGTGACGGCGTCCCGGGTGGCCGCCAGATCGGCCGGGGACAGCAGTGGGGCGCACCAGTCGAGGAACCGCGCGCAGCTCCGCTCCAGCGTGGGCAGCGGCACCCGGGGCAGCCGGTCCTCGTTGTCGAACGTGCGGGGGGACAGATCCTGAGCTGCGGTCACGTTGCCCTTCTAGTCCATCAACTGGTCGACGCGCACCGCGCGGTCCGCGGCGGCGAGATGCTGCTCCGCGACTCGGCCGAACAGCTGCCGCGTCCGGGCGATCGTTCCGACCACTCCGGGACGCTCACTGTAGGCGAAGATCGCCGAGTGTCGCGATGTCGTGCCCCGCACCGGGGTGACGCGGTGCAACGAGTAGCGCCCCAGGAACAGCTGCAGGTCGCCCGGACGCAGGGTGAGGCGGCGGACCGGGTGGGAGTCGCGGCCGTCGAGCACGGCACGCACGTCGTCGACGTTCTCCTCCTGGGCCGTGCGGATGTTCGGGCAGTACTCGAACACCCCGCCACCCTCCGAGCCCTGGGTGAGCATGCTGACGGTGAGCTCGTTGACGTCGAAGTGCCACGGATGTGACCGGCCGGGCGAGACGACGTTGAGGACGAGCCCCGAGAGCGGATCGGCCAGCTCGTGCACCTCGCTGCGCCCGAAGCAGTCGGCGACGAGGCGGCGGAACAGCGGGCTCGCGTAGAGCCGGTGGACGACGAAGCGCTCGGGGATCTCGTCGCGGGCCACGAACGCGTTGCCGCGCTCCATCGTGGTGCGGGCCGGGTGGCCGGGTGGCAGTGTCGGATCGGGCTCGGTGTTGTAGACGTTCACGGTCTCGACGTGGTGGTAGGCGCGGTCCGCGAGCTGCCCGCTCTCGAGCCGCAGCGTCTCCCGCAGCTCCGGACGGACGAAGTCGGGCAGGACACAGCAGCCCGTCCCGCGCAGCTCACGCCGGGCCCGGGCGACGAGTGCGCTGCGTCCCGGCTGATCGGCCAAGGGGTAGCGGTCGGTGTCGACCACGTGCTCGATCCCACCGTCGCTCGTCACGAGATCCATCCAAACCCGGGGGAACCGCGGTGTCGATCCCCGGACCCGCCGTTCGTACAGGGATCACACCGGCGGAGGGGACCGGATCCGACGACGGCGTTCGCGGACACCCGCGGAACCGCAGCTCGTGGACTCGACGACGACCACCGGCGTGATCAGGGTGACCTCTGTCTCGCCACCTCGACGTGACAGCCGCGTAGGGTCGCCACCCGTGGAGCTGGACGACGAGGCCGTGGAGTTCGCGAACCGCATGTTCGACATCGCCCGTGACGGCGGCACCGAGGAGCTCGCCGCCTACGTCGACGCGGGGCTGCCGGTGAACCTCACCAACGCCAAGGGCGACACCTTCCTCATCCTGGCCGCGTACTACGGGCACCCCGGGACGGTGGCGGCGCTGCTCGCCCGGGGCGCCGACGTGACCCGCACCAACGACCGCGGACAGACGGCGCTGGCCGCGGCCACGTTCAAGCAGGCGGGAGAGTCGGTCACCGCGCTGCTGGACGCGGGCGCCGACCCGACCGCAGGCAGCCCGTCCGCGCTGGCGACGGCCGAGTTCTTCGACCTGCCCGCGATGGCGGAGCTGCTACGCCGCTGAGCGGCCGTTCCCGCGCTCGCACAGCGGTTCCGCACCTCACACAGCGGTTGCAACGGCTGTGCGGCACACGGAACCGCTGTGCGAACGGAGCGCGTCAGTCCATCGGGCGACCCGCGGCGGGCCGGGGCGCGGCACGGCCCCGGTACCGTCAGGCCCCGATCT
>JAKDLE010000356.1 GCA_030453005.1 Pseudonocardia sp.
GGCCCAGCAGCACACCAGTGGGCGCCGAGTACGGCACCACCCGCTCTCGGCCGGTCTTGGTCGTCTCCGCGCGCACCCGCACCGTCCGGTGGGCCGGGTCCAGATCATCTGTGCGCAGCGCGCACAACTCCTCGCGGCGCAGGGCCGAGTCATAGGCCAAGGCGAGCATGACCCGGTTGCGGACCGGCTCGCCGCGGAAGACGTCGAGAACGCGCAGCCACTCCGCCTCCGCCGGGATCCACGGCAGCTTGACCAGACGAGGCACCAGACCGCGAGCCGCTCCGCCGCGGCCGCGTCCGGAGCCGTAGCGACCGCGCCCGACCGGGTTCGACTCGCGCACGCCCTCCTCGACCAGGAAGTCGTAGAACAGGCGCACCGCCACCAGCCGCTGCTGCAGCGTCGCGTTGGCCAGACCGGCGCCGGAGTCCAGAGCGAGCACGTTCGCGCCTCTGCGGCTCGGGCGGCTGGCCAGCTCCCGCACGAACGCCGCCACATGGCTGCGGTTCGCGGTCAGCGGGTCGATCCCGTCCCGCTCGCACACCTGCAGGTACTCGGCCAGAGCACGTCCGTACGCGTCGATCGTGCGCGGCGCCCGTCCCAGGTCAGACCAAATCTGCAGCCACTCGGCGGCAAGCGCGCACCGCCCCAGGACCGGCCACTTCTCGCCCAGCACCGACGTCATGAACCCGCTCAACGGGACACCGCCGCTGACGATGCGTCCCCAGCACAAGATCCACTCTGCCGGGTGATTCCACGTAACTTATAGGTAGGTCTTGCGGCCGCCGATGGTGGGGCCGTGCAGGGCGTCACCGGTCCACAGCTCGTTTGGGCGATCGGCCTCGAACCGCCCGAACACTGCTTCGGAGCCGGGGCCGCCGGCGGCGAGCGCGCCGAGCATCGCGGAGATCAGCGGATCGGTGGCGAAGTGGCGTTGCAGAGTCCGTTCCCCGGGCGCCCACCCCATCTGGGCGCGCAGGATCCGCCGCACCTGCGCGGCGGTCCGGGCCGGGTTCTCCCGCTTGAGCGCGACCGCCATCTCGATCACCTCGACCGGCAACCGCGGGCTGGACTGGCGCGGGTCGGGCACCAACGCGTCGAACCCGCCGCGGCGCCACAACCTGATCCACCGGCCCAGGGTGTCGCGGGAGACCCGGACCCGGCGTCCGGCCGGGTCCAGGTGGTCGCGGGCGGCGATCTCGCGCACCAACCTGCCTCGGGCCTTGGTCGACAACCCGGGATCGGCCGGTTCACGGATCAGCTGGTAGCGGAACAGCCCGATCACCCGGGCCCGCTTCAGGTCGCGCCGTCTGTCAGACATCCCATGAGCCGGGGTGTCAAGCAGCGATTCGTTGATCTTGCTTCTGGTGGTGTCCCCACGCGGTGTGCTCGTCGTAGCGGGTTCGGGTCTTGAGGCAGCCGTGCAGGATCCCGACCAGGCGGTTGCTGAGCTGGCGCAGCGCGGCGTGGTGCCCGGCTCCGCGGCCACGGAGCTGGTCGTAGTAGGCCCGCGCGCCGAGGGAGGCGTTGAGCGCGCAGAAGGCCTGTTGGTGCAGGGCGTCGGCGAGGCGGTGGTTGCGCACGAACCGGGCCAGTACGACGGTCTTCTTGCCTGATGCGCGGGTGATCGGGGCGCTGCCGGCGTAGTTCTTGCGGGCTCGTGCGCCCTGGTAGCGGTCGGGGTCGTCACCGAACTCGCCCAGCACCCGGGCGCCGAGGATCTCACCGAGACCGGGTTGGCTCCGGTGGATCTCCGCGTCCGGGTGCCGACCAAAACACGCCTCGACCTGCCCCTGCAACATGGTGATCTGCGTGTTCATCGTGCTGATCACCGCGATGGCCGAGGAGGCGATCACGGCGTAGGCCGCGACCAGCTCGGGAGGCTGGGTGAGCTGCTCACCGCGCAGCGTGGTCTGGATGCGCTCGGCCTTGGCCTCGACGTCACGGCGCCGGGCCCGCTTGAGCGCACCACCGATCCGCGACCGCGACAGCCGCGTCGCCCGAGCTGGGTCCGGGGCCGCGCCGAGCAGCTCCAGCGTGTCGGTCGCGGTCAGGTCATCGAACGCGGCCAACGCGGCCGGGAAGTACTCCCGCAGCGCCGAGCGCAGCCGCAGCACGTGCCGGTGCCGCTCCCAGATCAGCGTCTGATGCGCCCGCGCCACCAGCTTGATCCCCTCGACAGCCGCGGTGTCCCCGGCGATCGGGCGCAGCTGGTGGGCGTCGGTGCGGACCATGTCGGCCAGCGCGTGCGCGTCCCCGGCGTCGCTCTTCGCCCCCGACGTGCCGTGCCGTTCCCGGTAGCGGGCGACCTGGCGCGGGTTGACTGCGAACACCCGATACCCGGCCGCGACCAGCGCGGCGACCCACGGGCCCCGGTCGGTCTCGATCCCCACCAGCACCTGCTCGGGCATGGTGTCCTCACCGGCGAACCCGGCGATCAGCTCATGCAACCGGACGATCCCGGCGATCCCTTCCGGGAGCCGGGCCTTCCCGAGTCGCCGCCCGGTGTGGTCCTGCACCTCCACATCGTGATGATCTTCTGCCCAGTCGTCACCGACGAACAACACCACCGCCACGCCTCCTACCTGCCCGAACCTGAACGATCGGCAGCGCGCGGGAGATCACCGCGGCCTAATGGACCAGTGCTCGCGCCCCACGAACCGGGGCGGGCACGTCATCCCATCAGCGGTCACGACCTCCCGACCACCGGCGGGGGCACTGTCTGACAGTAGGACTCCACAGCGTCCTGGCGGTGCGAGTGCTCACCCACCGGCGGCTACCGGCACCGAGCCTTCCGTATCCGGCCCGGCAGGTCCCATTAGGCGGGCGCGGAGGCGGTGGTGCCGCTTCTCCAGGGGCCGGGTCGGAGCCGGGAGATGTCGCCGGCCGGGTGGTCGTAGGTTCGGTCCGTGGTCGTCGGTGGGTATCTGTCGGGCTCAGCCCTCGGCAGCGCGACGTCCGCCGAGGTGGTCGGCGAGGTGCTGTTCGATCGCGCGGAACAGCAGGATCTGGTTCTCCGGGTTGTCGAATCCGTGGCCTTCGTCGTCGGCGACGAGGTAGGTGACGGGGACTCCGCGGGCGCGTAGCGGGGTGACGATGTTGTCGGATTCGGCTTGGACGACGCGGACGTCGTTGGCGCCCTGGGCGACGAGCAGTGGGGTGCGGACGCGGTCGATCATGGTGATGGGGGAGCGGGCGCGCATGTCGGCGAGCTGGGCGGGGTCGTCGGGGTCGCCGACGTAGGCGATCCAGTTGTTGGTCATGTTGGCGCGGACGAACGGGGGCAGGGTGGCCAGGAAGTTCGCCAGGTCGGAGATGCCGACGTAGTCGACGGCGGCGGCGAAGCGCTCGGGGGTGACGGTGACGCCGACGAGTGCGGCGTAGCCGCCGTAGGAGCCGCCGGCGATGGCGATGCGGTAGGGGTCGGCGTAGCCGCGGGCGATGGCCCAGTCGACGGCGTCGATCAGGTCGTCGTGCATGGCGCGGGCGAACTCGCCGATGGCGGCGGTGAGGTGGCGGCGGCCGTGGCCGGTGGAGCCGCGGAAGTTGACCTGCAGCACGGCGTGGCCGCGGTTGGCCAGGAACTGCACGGCCCGGTTGTGGCCCCAGGTGTCGTGCATCCACGGCCCGCCGTGCACGAGCAGCACCAGCGGGAGGCCCACCGGCGCGACCCCGACGGGCAGGGTGAGGAAGCCGCGCAGCGGCAGGCCGTCGCGGGCGGAGAACCCGACGGGGATCATCGGGGCGAGATCGGCCGGGTCGAGGTCGGGCTTGGCGCGGAACAGCAGGCGGGCCTCGCCGGTGGCGTGGTCGTAGAGCCAGGTCGATCCCGGGTCGCGGTCGTGGAGGAAGGTGGCGATCCAGCGCTGCCCGGCCAGGTCGGACTGCACCCAGCCGAGCACCCCGTCCGACAGCTTCTCCAGCGCGGCCGCGACGTCGGCGAAGCCGGGGTCGAGCGGCACGACGACGGGCCGGTCGCCGGTGAAGCGGGCGGCGATGACCTCGCCGGTGCGGCGGCTGGTGAACACGGTCGGTGGCAGGGTGTCGGACGCCGCGCTGAGGGTGTCGAGGCTGTGCCCGTCGAGGGCGGCGACCACGGTCCGCTCGCCGGTCTCGCGGTCCAGGCGCAGCAGCTGCAGGTCGTCACCGTTGTCGTGGTAGTCGCCGAGCAGTGCGCCGCTGCCGTCGGGGAGCGGGGCCAGGAAGACACCCATCGGGTGTTCCGGACCGCCGGCGCGGTGCAGCAGACGCGTGGCACCGGTCGCGGGGTCGGCGGCGGAGATCTCATGGGTGCCGTCCGCGGCCCTGGCCAGGTGCCAGGTGGCGTGGCCGGTCCGGTCGACGAAGAACGTCGCGGTCGGGTCGGTGCGCTCCACCAGCGGGGTGGTCTGCCCGGTGGCGACGTCGATGCGGAACACGTCGACGAACAGCGGGCGGGGGTTCAT
>JAKDLE010000357.1 GCA_030453005.1 Pseudonocardia sp.
ACGACGTTGCTGCTGGTCCGTTACCGTTTCCACCTGACGTTGCCGTCTCGGGTGGGGGAACGGCAGCTCGTCGCCGAGGACGCCCGGCTGCTCGCGTTCACCGGCTCACCTGCGACCGCGACCTGGCTGCCGCCCGAGGACGCGATGGCGCTGCTGGACGCGGGTGTGGACGCCAACACCGACCCGGCGTTCGCGCGGCGCACGCTGTCGCGGGTCCTGGGCGACCTCGACGCCACGACCAAGCACCTGGACTCCTACGGTGAGGATCTTGCCGCCGCGCTGCTCGACTCGCACCGCCGGGTCCGCCAGGCGTCCGGCGAGATCGTCCGTGGCGTCCAGGTGGTCGCCCAGCAGCCCGCCGACGTACTCGGCGCCTACGTCTACCTGCCGCTCGCGGGAGGGAACTGATGTCCGCCATTACCCACACCCAGGTGTTCTCCGCCGTCCACACCGTCGGTGCTCTGCTACCCGCCGACATGCTGGCGCGGATCTCCGATGGCCGCGACGTCGCGGGTTCCCGGCCCGCCGACTACGGCGTGGTCGGGGCCCGCTCGGTGCGGGACGACGCCGAGCGGCACTGGGACTACCTGCGGTCGGTGTGGACCGAGCTGCGCCGCGACCTGCCGGTCGTCCCCGAGGCCGAGGTGCCTGCCGACGCCACCGGCGTCGCCGTTTCCCGGTGGCTGATCCCGCTGTTCGACGAGCTGGGTTTCGGCACCCTCACCCCGCTCGGGTCGGCCGGGATCGAGGCCGACGACGGCGGCAAGTCCTTCCCCGTCACCCACCGCTGGACCCACGTCCCCGTGCACCTGATCCCGTGGCAGCACCGGCTCGACAAGCGCCACGGCGGCGTGGTGCCGGCGCAGTCGCTGGTGCAGGAGTGTCTCAACCGCACCGATGCGCACCTGTGGGCGATCGTGTCCAACGGCCGCCAGCTGCGGGTGCTGCGCGACTCGAACGCCCTGGCCACGGCCGCCTACGTCGAGTTCGACCTCGAGGCGATCTTCGACGGGGAGCTGTTCTCCGAGTTCGTGCTGCTCTACCGGCTGCTGCACGTCTCCCGCTTCGCCGTGCCCGACGGCGCGCACCCGTCCGGGTGCTGGCTTGAGCGGTGGCGCGGCGAGGCGATCACCTCCGGCGCGCGGGCGCTGGAGTACCTCCGCGAGGGCGTCCAGCAGGCGATCACGACGCTGGGCACCGGGTTCCTGCGGCACCCCGACAACGCCGCGCTGCG
This sequence comes from Pseudonocardia sp., assembly GCA_030453005.1. Taxonomy (GTDB): domain Bacteria; phylum Actinomycetota; class Actinomycetes; order Mycobacteriales; family Pseudonocardiaceae; genus Pseudonocardia. The sequence continues at coordinate 1,235 of JAKDLE010000357.1, forward strand.
CGACGACCTCGACACCGAGGCGCTGCACGCCGCGCTGCTGCGGCTGGTGTACCGGCTGCTGTTCGTGTTCGTCGCCGAGGACCGCGACGCGCTCCTGTCACCGGATGCCGACCAGCTCGCCCGTGACCGGTACGCCCGCTACTTCTCCACCGCGCGCCTGCGCGCGCACGCCTTGCGCCGCCGCGGCACCGCCCATGGCGATCTCTACGAGTGCTTGCGGATCGTGCTCGACACGCTCGGCGGCGCCGACGGCCCCGATCTCGGCCTGCCCGGCCTCGGCGGCATCTTCGACGCCACCCCGGCCGACGAGCCGCTGCGCGACCTGTCGCTGGCCAACGAGTACCTGCTGGGCGCGGTTCGCTGCCTGTCCCGGGTCCGCGACGCCGGGTCGTCGCGCTGGCGCGCGGTCGACTACCGCCACCTCGACGCCGAGGAGCTCGGCTCGATCTACGAGTCGCTGCTGGAACTCCATCCGCGCCACAGCGCGGTGGACCGGACGTTCGAGCTCGTCGAGGCGGCCGGGAACGCCCGCAAGACCACCGGCTCCTACTACACCCCGTCGTCGCTGATCGAGCTGCTGCTCGACTCCGCGCTGGATCCGGTGATCGACGACGCGGTCAAGCGCGGCGAGCAGCGGGCCACCGCCGCCGGGCACGCGGACGCCGGCGAGGCGATCGTGGGGGAGCTGCTGTCGTTGACCGTCTGCGATCCCGCCTGCGGCTCCGGCCACTTCCTCGTCGCTGCTGCCCGCCGCATCGCCAAGCGCGTCGCCGCCGTCCGGGAGGGCAACCCCGAGCCGACACTCGACGCGGTCCGCACCGCCCTGCACGAGGTGATCGCCCGCTGCGTCTACGGGGTCGACCTCAACCCGATGGCGGTCGAGCTGGCGAAGGTCTCCCTCTGGCTGGAGGCCCTCGAACCCGGCAAGCCGCTCGGCTTCCTCGACGCCCACATCAAGCACGGCAACGCGCTGGTCGGCGCCACCCCGGCGCTGCTGCGCGCCGGTATCCCCGACGCCGCGTTCACCGCGATCGTCGGCGACGACCGCGCCGTCGCGGCCGGCCTGGCACGGCAGAACGCGAGGGAGCGGGAAGGCCAGCTCGGCCTGTTCGACACCGACACCGAGGTCAAGGTCGCCAACACGGTGTTCGCCACCGGCTTGCGGCAGATCACCGCCGCCCCCGCCGACACCCTCGCCGAGGTGCGCAGGCAGGAGGCCGCCTACCGCGGCCTCGTCGCCTCGGACGGCTACGCCCGCGCCCGCCACGTCGCCGACGCCTGGTGCGCCGCGTTCCTCTGGCCCAAGACTGCGGGCGCGCCACTCGCGCCGACCGAGGAGGTGTTCCGCAACCTCCAGAACCCCGACGCCGGCGCCGCGCCCCAGCGCACCCACGACGAGATCGCCCGCCTCGCCGCCGACAAGCAGCTGCGCTTCTTCCACTGGCACCTGGAGTTCCCCGAGGTCTTCGCTGTGCCCGACCACGGCGGTGACGAGGCGAGCGGCTGGACGGGCGGCTTCTCGTGTGTCGCCGGTAACCCGCCGTGGGAGCGGGTGAAGATCCAGGACAAGGAGTTCTTCGAGGCCAAGGGCCGCGACGACATCGTCGCGGCGAGGACCGCCGCGATCCGGCGCCGGATGATCCAGGACCTGCAGGACGAGGATCCATCGCTCTACGCCGAATACGTCACCGCCCTGCGCGGGTCCGACGGCGTCTCCCACCTGCTGCGCAACAGCGGCCGCTACCCGCTCACCGGGCAGGGCGACATCAACACCTACAGCGTGTTCGCCGAGACGTTCCGGACGATCGTCGGGCCGGACGGGGCGGCGGGGATCATCACGCCGACCGGGCTCGCGACCGACAACACCACGGCCCCGTTCTTCGCGGACACGCTGCGCGCGAAGCGGCTGCTCGCGTTCTACGACTTCGAGAACGAGGCCAAGATCTTCCCCGGCGTGCACAACCAGTTCCGTTTCGCCATCACCGCGCTGAGCGGCAGCCGGTGGGTGGCGAACCGGACCCGGTTGGCGTTCTACACCCGCTTCGTCGAGGACGTCGCCGACCGGCGGTTCGACCTCACGCCCGAGGAGGTGCTGGCGATCAACCCGAACACCGGCACCCTGCCGATGTTCCGCACCCGCGCCGACGCCGAGATCACCCTCGGCGTCTACCGTCGCCACCCCGTCCTCATCCGGGACGCCGGCGACCGGAACCCGTGGGGCCTGTCGTTCATGCGCATGTTCGACATGGCCAACGACTCGGGCCTGTTCGCGCAGCCCGACGACCTCCGCGACGGCGAGTTCGACGGTTGGGCCCACCACCGCGACGGAGCGACCTTCTTGCCGCTGTACGAGGCGAAGATGCTCGGCCACTTCGACCACCGCTTCTCCACCTACCAAGGCGCGACCCAGGCCCAGATGAACAAGGGTACGCTGCCCCGCTTGTCCGGCCCCGGGCACGACGACCCGGACCTGGAGCCGCTGGCCCGCTACTGGGTCGCGGGCCCGGAGGTCCGCAACCGCCTCGCTGGCCGCCTCGTCCTGCCCGACGAGACCCTCGACATCGCCGCGAGTGACGGGGGTTCCCACCGCGAGGTCCGCGGGCGGCGCTCCCGCCGGGCGCGGCCCGCGCTCGACCGGCCGGTCGAGGACCGCGGCTGGCTGCTGGGCTGGCGCGACATCGCCCGCGCCAGCGACGCCCGCACGTTCGTCCCGTCGGTGCTCCCGACCAGCGCCGTCGGCCACGTCTTCCCGATCGCGTTCCCAGCGCAGCCCGAGTACGGCCCGCTGCTGCACGCCGTCTGGTCGTCGCTGGTATTCGACTACGTCGCCCGCCAGAAGCTCAGTGGCACCCACCTGGCCTACGGGATCGTCAAGCAGCTCGCCTGCCCCACCCCGGCGACGTTCGCCGAGCCTGCGCCGTGGCAGCCGGCGGCGTCGCTGGCCGACTGGGTGCTCCCGTACGTGCTGGAGCGGTCCTACACCTCCTGGCGCGTGGCGCCCTACGCGCGCGGGATGGGCGACTCCGGCCCCCCGTTCCGCTGGGACCCCGAGCGCCGCGCCCTCCTGCGCGCCGACCTCGACGCCGCGTTCCTCCACGTCTACGGCCTCACCCGGTCCGAGGCGGAACACGTCCTCGACTCCTTCTTCGTCGTCCGCAAGCACGAGGAACGCGACCACGGCGAGTTCCGCACCATGCGCCTCGTCC
>JAKDLE010000358.1 GCA_030453005.1 Pseudonocardia sp.
TGTGAGCAGGAACCCGACCACCACTCCCCGGAACGGCTCGACCGGGCCGCGCTCGACATGCTCGCCGACATCCTGACCCGCCCCGTGGACGGCGCGGTGGCCGCGGAGCTGGCGCGCCGCGACGGGGTCGAGGAGGGCAAGTCGCTGGCCTGGGTGGGCACCCAGTGGGACCTGCTGACCGGTGAGTACGGCCGCGACCGCTACACCGACGCGCTCACCGCGCTGCTGGGGAACCAGCGGATGGATCAGGTCGTCGACGAACCTGGGTACGGGCGGTTGATGTCGGCGGTGCGCGGGATGGAGTTGGCCGGGCACGACCCCGCTGCGGTGCTGGTCGCAGCGGTGAACCGGGGCAGCCTGGGCGACGCAAACTCGATCTCCGATGTGCTGCGGCACCGGGTTGGGCTGCTGGAGACCGAAGGCCGCCGACCGGAACGAGACGTGATCCACGGCCAGTGGGGCAGCTTCACCACCCCGATCGTAGGCCCGGTCGGTCGCTACGCCGATGCGTTGGCGGCCGCGGCGACCGAGCGGCAGCTCGAGCTCGGCGCCCGTGCCGCGGCCGACCCGCCCGCGTGGGCGCTGGAGGCCCCGACGCTGGGCACACCTCCGCCCGAGGACAACCCGCGGGAGCGCGACGAGTGGGTGCGTCGCGCCGGGATTGTGGCCACCTACCGCGACCTGCACGCCATCCCCGACGAGCAGCTGTCCATCGGCGGCGCACCGGACCGCGGTCGGGAGTTCCACCACGCCCTGTGGCGACAGGCTCAAGCCGCGCTCGGGCATCCCGCTGACGTCCTCGACTATGCCGCGGCGTCGGACGGTGAGCTGCGCGCGATGCGTGATGTGTGGCGGCGCGAGCAGAGCTTCGCCCCGGAGTTCGTAGGCCCCGAGCTGGCCGCGGCCCGGGAACTCGCCGAGGACTACCGCCGAGACGTCGTCATCTGGCGGGCCGGTCTCGACCAGCACCAGCCCGGCAGCTCCGAGCGTGACCACGCTGGTCGCGACCTGGCCGCGGCCGAACAGCTCGCCGCGGTCTACGCCGCGCGGGTCGCCGCGCTCACCGAGGTGCAGGCTGTACGCGAGGACTGGTTCACCGGCAGCCGCGACGTGCGCGAGCGTGCCCGCTACGCCGGTGACGAACTCGAACGCCGCGGCCAGGACCGCGACCCCGTCACGCCCTTGGTCGAGCAGGGTGCGTTGTTCGACGTCGCCGGTGCCGAGCCGAGCGGGACCCGCGCGCGCAGCCACCTGGGCCGCGCCATCGACCCCGCGCAGCAGCAGCTCGACCTCGACGGGGTCCCCCCCGCCGGTCGCGTCGACACGGCGGTCAGCGGCCCCCGGCGGGCAGCCGCCAACGCCGGACAGGTCCGCGACCAGCACCAACCCGCTGCCCCCCGACGTGGCCGCGACGAGGCACCGGCGGAGGTGGAGACGTCGGTTCCGGCGGCCTACCAGAAGGTGTTCACCGACACCGACCGTGCAGCCGAGCACGCCCGCCACCAGCCGCCGCTGTTCCCGGTTGCGGCGGCACCTGCTGACATCGCCGCGGCCGAACCCGTGCAGACACCGCCCGCCGTGGCGAGCTCGGGTGTTGAGATGGGCGCCGACGGCGCCCGCGGCAAGGGCGTGGTCTCGGTCCAGGGGCTGGTCCCCGACGTCACCGTCGGCGAGGCCGCCCGCAACGCCCGCATCATCGCGGGCCTGCGCGCGGAACTCGACGCCCGAGCCAGCACTCCCCTACCGGCCAGCCGTGTCTCCCGGGACATCGACGACGAGTTCGACATCGGCGCTCCGACGCCCAGCGACCAGTACGAACAGGTCATCACCGGTGCCGAGCGCGCCGACCGGAGTCACGGGTTGCGGCGCTAGGAACGGCCGTGGGCTGCGGGTCCGGACGCGTCGTGACCGCCACGATCTGCCGACACGACATCGCACCGGAACCCGCGCACACCGGCCCGGCTCAGCGAGATCGGCGCGCTCAATAACCTGCTCGGTCGGTCCTACTCGGCGGTCAGGGCACGTGCCGGAAGGGGGGTGCGACGCGGATCTGATGCCCGCGCAGATGACGGGCCTGGCCTCGGCCGGGAACCTGTCGTGAACCCACTATTGGTGGCGGAGTTGTTGGCCGGGGCTGGCGGGTCTGACGTCCGTGCGGTTGGCGAGCGTGTTGTCCGTCAGTCGTGACAGACGGCGGTGTCGTGTTCTGCGGCTTCCCCCCGGGTCGTGACCCGCGTTCCGCCGCTCCTGCGGGTTTGTTGCCGTCGGGCGCCTCGCCCCGCCGCCAGTGGCCGGGCGTCGTCGAGCCGAGGCACCGACCTGCTGCGGCGCCCCCGGGGAGGTAGACCACCGGGCCGATGGCCAGCGCCGTGTCGTTGACCGGAACCGTGCGGACCAGACCAAGATCGGTGGACGTTCGGTCCTCGGACGTCATCGGTCGGCGCTGTTGTCTACTCGTTCGATCCGGGTCCAGCCTTTCCAGCCCCGCTCCTCCAGGATCGCCAGCAGCCGCGCGGCGGCCGGTCCCCCGTGTTCGAGCAGAATCGCGTCCAGCAGCTCGACGAGCCGGTCGTCGTAGCCGTCCGCCCCCATCTCGCCGGTTTCGTGAGCGCGAGTGAACAGCCGCTCGATGATGTCGGCGACCTCCACGACCCTCGGGTCGTCGACCGGCCAGTCGAGTGCGCCGCTGAGTAGGCTGTAGAGCTTGACCATGTCGGGGTCTTCGAGGTCCTCGTGCTTCTGGGCGATGATGGCGTCGATCCGGTCCGGGACCTGGGCGGCGAGCAGGATCCAGGCGTCGCGCTCCAGCTCGACGTACCGCTCGTCGACGCCGAGATCGCGGACCCGGTCGAGGTAGCCGACCACGCTCGCCGGGAGTGCCAGGTGTTCCCCGGCCGCGAGCCGGGCGAGCCGGGTGCGGGTGCTCTGCAGCCGCCCGATCTCCGCGCGCAGCTCCCTGTTGATGTCCTGGACGCCGCCGAGGAACTCCTCGCAGGACGCGTCGAGGAGCTCCTGCACGCGGGCCAGCGGCACACCGGCCCCCGCCAGGACGTGGATCCGGATCAGTCGCACGACCGCGGCGGCGCCGTAGCTGCGGTACCCGGAGTGGTCGCGCTCGGGCTCCGGTAACAGCCCGATCTTGTGGTAGTGGCGTACCGCCCGCACCGTCACCCCCACGTGGGCCGCGAGCTGGCTGATGGTGAGCACGGCTCCGCCTCAGGCGATCTTGCGGCGGTAGGTGACCATCGCCAGGACATAGGCCACGACGAGGATGCCGACGCACCAGGCCAGCGCGATCCCGATGTCGGCGTCGACCGGCCGCCCGGCGAACAGGTTGCGGATCGTGTTCGCGATCGAGGTCACCGGCTGGTGCTCGGCGAACCAGCGCACCGGGCCCGGCATGGACGCGGTCGGGACGAACGCCGAGCTGATGAACGGCAGGAAGATCAGCGGGAAGGAGAAGGCGCTCGCCCCGTCCACGGACTTCGCCGTCAGGCCGGGGATCACCGCGATCCAGGTCAGCGCGAGGGTGAACAGCACCAGGATGCCGGCCACCGCGAGCCACTCCAACACCCCCGCCCCGGTCCGCAGGCCCATGAGCAGGGCGACGCCCACCACCAGCACCAGCGAGACGACTCCGGCCACGATCGAGGTGAGCACGTGCGCCCACAGCACCGCCGACCGGGAGATCGGCATGGACTGGAACCGGTCGACGATGCCGCCCTGCGTGTCGGTGAACAGCCGGAACGCGGTGTAGGCGACGCCCGAGGCGATGGTGATGACCAGGATGCCGGGCAGCAGGTAGCTCACGTACGAACCGGTCCCGGCCCCCTGCCCGGTGTCGATCGCGCCGCCGAGGACATAGACGAACAGCAACATCATCGCGATGGGGACGATCGCGGTCGTGATGATGGTGTCCGGGCTGCGCGCGATGTGGCGCAGGGATCGCCCGGTGAGGACGGCGGTGTCACGCAGGAAGTGTGCGGCCATGGGTTCGCTCCTCACTTGTCCGCGGGCACGCTGTCGCGTGCGCCTTGGCGGCGGCCGACGACGGCGAAGAAGACGTCCTCCAGACTCGGCTGCTTCTCCACGTACTCGATCTCGGCAGGCGGCAGCAGCTGCTTGAGCTCGGCGAGGGTGCCCTCGACGATGATCCGGCCCTCGTGCAGGATCGCGATCCGCTCGGCCAGCTGCTCGGCCTCCTCCAGGTACTGCGTGGTGAGCAGCACCGTCATGCCCTCCCGGGCCAGCTCCCGGACCGCACCCCACACCTCCTGGCGCGCCTCGGGGTCCAGCCCCGTGGTGGGCTCGTCGAGGAACACCACCGGCGGGTCCCCGACCAGGCTCATCGCGATGTCCAGCCGCCGCCGCATACCCCCGGAGTACGTCGCCACCTTCCGTGCGCCGGCGTCGGTCAGCGAGAAGCGGGCGAGCCGCCC
>JAKDLE010000359.1 GCA_030453005.1 Pseudonocardia sp.
CCGTCCGACAATCCCGCGCGAAAGGACCACGGGCGGAGGGATCCCGCAGGGTGACCGCGATCACCGCATGGGACAGGATGGGCGGCGAGGACGAGGGGGCGCGCGAATGATGATCTCGGCGGAGGCCGGTCGGTCGGTCGGGTCCGCGCCTGCCACGGCGCCCGTGATCCTGCTGGTGGAGGCGACGAGCGACGTCGAGCGAACGCTGATCTCGCGGTGGGCGCAGGACTCGGGTCGCGTCGCGGGCCAGGTGCTCCCACTGCACGGTCCCGCGTTGACCCGGCCGCTCACCGAGGCCGACGGCGCCGCGGTCGTCACGGCGGCACGGGTGGCCTGGCTGCCGCGTGAGCGCAACGGGGTGCGCCGGGTGCGGTGGGCGGACCTCGCCACGTTCACGGATCCGCGCAGGCCCCCGGCCCACACGCACGCCCGGATCGCGCGTCGGGAGCCGGACCGTGCCCCGGTCGTGGTCGCGGAGCCCGCTACCGTCGCCGAGTTGCGCGCCCGCCACACCGGCGGCGACCTCGGACGCTTCGTCGCCGGGCAGGCGTCACTGGCCCTGGACCGGGCCGAGCGGGCGCTGGTGGGGGACCGCTACAAGGTGCCGCGCCTGATCGTCGAACAGATCGACGGTGACCCGGGCTTCCGACGGGCGATCACCGATCTCGCGGCCCGGCTGGAGAGGCCCGAGGCGGAGGTGGCCGAGAAGGCGCTGGCCGACCTGCACGGGTTGGTGGCGTCGATGAGCCCGATGGCCGTCGACCTGCTCGCCGGTGTGCTGCGGCCGCTGCCCGCCCGGGCCTGGGACGTGCAGGTCGACGCGGCCGGGCTGGAGCGGCTTCGTGAGCTCAACCGCCGCGACGCGCTGGTGTTCCTGCCGAGCCACCGGTCCTACGCCGACCCGCTGCTGCTCGCCGACGTCCTCGCCGAGCACGACTTCCCCCGCAACCACGTGCTGGGCGGGGATAACCTGCGGTTCTGGCCGGTCGGGCCGGTCGCGAAGCGGGCCGGAGTGGTGTTCATCCGGCGCAGCTTCGGCGACGACGAGATCTACAAGCTCGCCGTGCGTGAGTACTTCGGGTTCCTGTTGTCCAAACGTTTCAACCTGGAGTGGTACATGGAGGGCGGCCGCTCGCGTACCGGCAAGCTGCGTCCGCCACGCTTCGGGCTGCTGACCAACGTGGCTGAGGCCGTCGAACGCGACCGCGTGTCCGACGTCCACCTGGTGCCGGTCTCGATCACCTACGACCAGCTCCGCGAGGTGGCCGCGATGGCCGCTGAGCAGGAGGGCGCGGCCAAGCAGGGGGAGGGGCTCACCTGGCTCGTGCGCTACGCGAAGGCGCAGCTGCGCCAGATCGGCACGGCACAGGTGCGGTTCGCCGAACCGATCTCGTTGCGCGCGGCGCTGGAGGGCGCCCCGGGCGAGGCGGCGCGACGGCTCGCGCTGCAGAAGGTCGCGTTCGAGGTGGCGGTCGGGATCAACCGGGTGACGCCGGTGATGGCGACGGCGCTGGTCACACTCGCCTTGCTGGGGGTGCGCGACCGGGCACTGACGCTCGGGCAGGTACGTCGCGTCCTCGCGCCCGTGCGCGACTACGTCCTCGCGCGCGACCTCCCTCATTCGGGCGACCCCCTCGACCGCGACGTCGGTGTGCGCGGTGTGCTGGCCGCGCTCGCGGCGTCGAAGGTCGTGACCATCTACTCCGGGGGCGAGGAGCCGGTCTACGCGATCGAGCGCGGGCAGCACCTCGTCGCCGCGTTCTACCGCAACAGCGCCGTGCACCACTTCGTCGACCGGGCCCTGGCCGAGCTGGCGCTGCTCAGCCCGCCCGCGCAGCGCTGGGACGAGGTCAACGCGGTACGCGACCTGCTGAAGTTCGAGTTCTTCTTCCCTGACCGGGAGACGCACCGTGCGCGGCTCACGTCCGAGCTGGAGCTGCTCACCGGGATCTCGGGTGAGGAGGCGTGGGAGGTCGCCGACGGCGCCGCCGTGCTCGACCGGGCGCCGTTCCTCGTGGCCCACCGCGTGCTGCGCAGCTTCGTCGACGCTCAGTTGGTGGTGGCCGAACGGCTCGCCGCCCGCGTTCCGCGGAACGCGATCGGCGAGAAGGAGTTCCTCGACGAGTGCGGCGGTGTCGGACAACAGATGCTGCTGCAGGGCAGGCTGCACGGGCCGGAGTCGCTCTCCCGGGAGCTGTTCGCGAGTGCGTTGAAGCTCGCCGGGAACCTCGGTCTCCTGGACCCGGCGGGCGATGCGGACCCGGCAGGCGAAATCGACCCGGCAGGCGACGCGGTGGCCGTGCGGCGCGAGGAGCTCGCGGCCCGGCTGCGCTCCGTGGTGGGCCGGGTGATCACGATCGACTCGATCGACGCGGCGTCGCGGCGGGAGGTCGTCGGTGTCCAACCGTGAACTCCGCTGGTCGGAGGAGCGTCTCATCGCCGACGTCGAGGCGGGGCCGCAGGGCCGGGAGGTCGGCGCGTTCTTCGACTTCGACGGCACGCTGATCGACGGATACTCGCTCGACGCGTTCGCGCGCCACCACGTCCGGTCCGGCCACGTCACGCCCGTCGACCTGGGGCGGATGTTGCTCATCGGCCTGCAGGGGCTGGTGTCGGAGGACGACTTCGAGCGGTTCTTCCTGCTCGGCATGCGCGCCTGGGCCGGGCGCGGGGAGGATGAGCTCGTCGAGCTGGGCGAGCGGCTGTGGCGCCAGGTGGTGGCGGGCTCGCTGTACCCGGAGGCGTGGCGGCTGGTCGCGGCGCACCGCCGGGCCGGGCACACCGTGGTGCTGGCGTCGTCGGCCACCCGGTTCCAGGTGGAGCCCGCGGCACGGGCGATGGGCGTCGAGCACGTGCTGGTGACGGCCGTGGAGTTCGGCGAAGGTCTATGCACCGGGCGCCCCGCTGGGCCGCCGTTGTGGCGCGCGGGCAAGGCGGCCGCGGTACGCGCGTTCGCACCCGCGCACGGGGTCGACCTCGCGCGCAGCTACGCCTACTCCAACGGGGACGAGGACGTGCCGTTCCTGCAGGCGGTCGGGCGTGCGCGGGCGCTGAACCCGGGCAACGGGCTCGCCGCGGCCGCGGCGGCGCACGGCTGGCCGGTGGCGCGGTTCCGGTCCCGAGGCCGGGGCGGGGCGCGGGGCGTCGCATGGGCGGTCGGTGCGGTCGGCGGCACGCTGGGCGGCTTCGGTGCCGGGCTGGCCCTGGGCGCGGTGAACGGGCTGGCGGGCCACGGCACCCGTCGCGACGCCGTCGACCTCGCGTTGGGCCTGGCGGGTGACCTCGGCACCGCGTTGGCCGGGGTGACGCTCGACGTGCGCGGTGGCGAGCACCTGGTCGCTCCGCGGCCCGCGGTGTTCCTGTTCAACCACCAGAGCCAGCTCGACGTGCTCGTGCTGGCCAAGCTGCTACGCGGCGGGTTCACGGCAGTGGCGAAGAAGGAGGCGGCGTCGATCCCGGGCTTCGGGGCCGCGTTCCGCCTGGCCGAGGTCGCCTTCGTCGACCGCGGGGACACCACGGCCGCGAAGGCCGCGCTCGCGCCCGCGGTGGAACGCCTGCGCGGCGGGCTCTCACTGGTCATCGCCCCGGAGGGCACCCGCAGCGTCACCCCGGCGCTCGGCCCGTTCAAGAAGGGCGCGTTCCACGTCGCGATGCAGGCCGGGGTGCCGATCGTGCCCATCGTGATCCACAACGCCGGTGAGCTGATGTGGCGCAGCGCGGCCACGATCCGCGAGGGCACGGTGCGGGTGACCGTCCTGCCGCCGGTGCCCACCGACGGCTGGTCCGCCGAGGAACTCGACGAGCACATCGCGCGCGTGCGGGACGGGTACCTGACGACGCTGGAGCAGGGGGACCGCGTTCCGCGGAACGCGACGACCGTCGAGTCGGCGGCCGTCGACCCGGTGATCGGGACGGCACCGGGGCGGATCGGAGGCTCCGCCCCGGAGCTGGACGTCGACGCGGCGGCGGTCTGGCGGGCGGGCTCGCCGCGGTCGACGCTCACCCTGCTGGAGCTGCTCGACCGGACCCCCGACGCGGACCGGCTCGCCGCGGCGCACGAGTGGGCGTCGCGGATGGTGCCCCGGATGCGGCAGGCCGTGGTGGAGTCCCCGCTCGGGTGGGGCCCGCCCGTCTGGCGGAGCGTGGCGGAGCTCGACGTCGAGCGGCACCTCACCCGCGTCCGGCTGCCCGCACCGGGCACTCCCGCGCAGCTGCTCGACGTCGTCGCCGACTTCGCCGACGCGCCGCTGGACCCCGCGCGCCCACTGTGGGCGGCGCTGCTGGTCGAGGGCGTGTCCGGGGAAGGGGCCGGGTACGCGGTGAAGATCCATCACAGCGTCACCGACGGGGACGGCGCCGTCCGGCTGATGGGGCTGCTGCACAGTCGGACCGCCGCGCGCGATCCGGCCCGTCCGGAACCGCCCGTGCCCGCCGCCGC
>JAKDLE010000360.1 GCA_030453005.1 Pseudonocardia sp.
GCAGCTCCGGCGCGAACGCGAAATGGCTGAACGCCCCCTGCACGAGCAGCAGCGACCGGGCCGTCCACCCGGGTGCGGTGAGGGCGTAGGACACCATCCGGGCACCGAAGCTGTGGCCGACGAGGTGCACCCGCGGGTCGCCGGGGAGCCCGGCCAGCAGCGGCCCCAGGCCGACCCGACCGATCACTCCCGCCCGGTTCTTCATCTCGTAGTAGCTCAGCACCCGCAGCAGCTCGCGCCCGCCCGACCACAGCGCGTCGAACGGTCCGAGGCCCTGGACACCGCCGTCGGTCGCCGGCGCGAGCGCGGCCAACGCGTCGAGAACGGTCGCCGTGTCGGTGTGGAGCGCGGAGTCCTCACCACGGTCCTCCGCAGCGTCGTTCGGCGTGGTGACCAGCCCGGACACCAGCTCGTGCAGCTCGACCAGCCGCGCCCTCCGCTGCGGGCGGGTGTCGAGCAGCGTCCCGATGCGCACGAGCTGCTCCTTCTGCGTCGGGAACGCGGGCACCAGCGCGAGTACGAGGTCCGCGCCCGTGGACAGCGCGTCGTCCGGGGCCCGCGGAGGGGGGCCGCCCGCGCTCTGAGCGGCGCCCGCCCCGGTGAGCACCGGGCCGTCGGCCGCGGGCTCGTCCTCCGGGAACAGCAGCGAGGGCCACCCGACGGTCAGGAACCCGGTGTCCGAGCGCCGCGCGGCCGGCAGCGCCGCGGCGATCAGCCGGGCCATCGCGACGCCGAGCTCTGCCGCGCTCGCGGCCGAGGTGTTCCAGCCGTGGCAGAACACGTACAGGTCACGGGGGACGGGCGCCGCCGCGCCGTCGTCGGAGATCAGCCTGCCGTCGGCCTCGAAGCTCACCCGCCGGTGCGGGAGCCCGTCGATGGAGGGTGCCATGGGAGTTCCTCTCGGGTGTCGCGTCAGATGTGGGCGAGCACGCCCATCAGGTCGATCAGGCCGTGGCCCTCGAAGAACCGGTCCCGGCCCAGGGAGATCGCGGTGCTGGTGACGATCCGCTTGACCTCGTCGGGACGGCCCACGAACTCGGGACGCACGGACATCAGCGCGGCGATCGCCCCGGACACGTGCGGAGCAGCCATCGACGTCCCGCTGTCCTCGGCGTAACAGGCCGGGGCGGCGGGTCCGCGGACGGGGAGGCCGTCGAACACCGGTATCCCGGCGCGGAAGGCTCCGGTGGCGCACGAGGTGATGCGCTCCCCCGGTGCGACGACGTCGGGCTTGAGCCGCCCGTCCAGCGTGGGTCCCTTCGACGAGAGGTAGGAGACGCCGAAGGTGTGCGGCCGGTCGCGGTGGGTGGACCCGACGGTGATCACGCGGTGGGCGTTGCCGGGGTCGGTGATGCTGGACAGGACGCCGGTGGGCCCGCCGCCGTCGAGGGTGTGGCCGCCGTTGCCCGCGCTGACCACGGCGACCACGCCGGTGCCGACGAGCAGGTCGAGCTCGCGGCACAGCGGGCTCTGCCCGGCGGCGTAGTCGCGGTAGAACCACGGACAGCCCAGGCTGAGGTTGACGCCGTGGATCCGCAGCAGCCTGCCTCCCGAGTTGACGGTGCGGACGTGCTCCAGCGCCATGATCACCGCGCTCGACGTCGTACGCGGGGCCTGCCCGGTGCTGTCGAGCACCTTGAGGCTGACGATCCGCGCCATCGGGGCCACCCCGCTGAGCATGCGCCCGGCGGGAAGGTCGCGGGGTGCCCAGTCCGGGATCCCGCCCTCGTCGCCCGCCGCGGGGGCGAGGGTCGCCAGGCACGCCGGACGGGCGGTCGGCTGGGCGCCCGCGATGATGCCCGCGACGTGCGTGCCGTGCCCGTCCCCGTCGACCAACCCCCGCGACGGGGCCGGCCGGCGCGGCGGGGGTTCGTCACGCACGAGCCAGGTGAGGTCGCGATGCAGGTCCCGCACACTCAGGTCGGTGAGGGTGCCGGACGCGAAGTGCGGGTGGCCCCCGTCGACGCCGGTGTCGAGCACCGCCCACACCACGCCCGCCCCCGTCGTGGCGTAGGTGCGCGCGGCGGCGTCAGCCTTGATCGTGCGCAGCGACCGGTCGGTCTGCGCTCGCAGCACGTAGTCCGGCCACACCCGGAAGATGGTGCGGTCCGCGGCCGTCGTGCTCGGCCCGTTCGCCTGGTCCAGGTGCAGCAGCTCCCGGATCTCCGAGCGCAGCAGCCGGCACCGCAGGTAGGAGTCGGTGACCCGCAACGGCTCCGGCCGCGCCGGTCCGGGTGCCACCACCTGCGCGTAGCGGTCCAGGAACCGCCCGCGGGTCGCCTCGACCGAGGCGGCCAGGTTCAGCTCGACGAGGACGCCGAGCAGCTCGGCCCCGCCGTCGGTGGTCTGCGTGTCGACGACGGCCCGCACCGCCTCGGGCGGGACGTCGTCGTCGACGAGCAGGGGGCTCGCCGCCCAGCGCCGCGGCGAGCGCCCCTCGTACCCGTCCCCGCCGCGGGCGCTCACGGCGTCAGACGTCCTCGGCGGGCGGGGCGTCCGCGAGCGGGTTGAGCCCCTCGGCACCGCCGAACGCGAACAGCAGCAGGTCGATCATCTCGAACGTGTCGCCGCGGCCACCGAGGCTCGGTCGCCAGTCCGGCTCGCGCAGGATCGACACGGCGCTGCCCTCCATCGCCCGGTGGAACACCTCGGCGACGATCCGCCCGCCGACGGCGCCCATCCGGCCCCCGTTCAGCTCCGCCTCGCGCAACACGTAGAACCACAGCGGGGTGCGGGTGACCAGCTCCTCGCGCAGCGTCGGGTCGAGATCGGACCCGTCGGCGTCGACGACGGCGGCACCGGTGCCGTCGCCGGTGAGGATCTCGGCCTCGGTGAGCTTCTTCGCCCCGAACAGCTCCGCCATCTGCTGGCCGGACGCCAGGCGCACCATCGCGCCGCGCACCAGGTTGCGGAACGCGAGGTTGCGTTCGGGGGCGTCGACCGCGATCTCCCCGTCCCGACGCCCGAACGACGCCGTCGGAAGCTGCGCCAGCGGATCCACCAGCAGGGTGTCGATCCGTTTCGTGACGTTGCCGCCGCCGGTGGCCTCGGGCGCCACCAGCCCGGGGAGGCCGAGCGGGGTGAAGTCGAACTGCCGTCGCCAGTCGGAGATCCAGTTGGTGGGCAGCCGCAGGAACGTGCCGGAGTTCGGGTCGTCGAGGTCGGCCAGGTCGGCGGTGGGGCTGAGGTTGCCCGAGACCCCGGAGAACGTGAACAGCTGGAACAGCGTCGCGATCCCGAGGCGGCGCGGTTCGCCCACCGCGTTGGGCGTGGAGTTGAAGACCCGGTTCCACTGGTAGGCGCCGCGGATCTGGCTGTGGCCGAGCCGGAACGCCGCCACCGAGAACTCGATCGGCATCGTCGGCGTCGTCCCCGCCGAGCAGTACCGTCCGGCGCCCCCCTGCCCGTTGTAGGCGGCGCCGTCGGCGACCTCGAAGAATGCGCGGCCGTGGGTGAACACGTCCTCGACGATCGCGGGGTCGACGATTCGGGGCAGGTAGTCGTGGCGCAGCATCCACTGGTAGTGCCGGACGACCTCGCCGCGCGCCCGCTCGAACAGCTGTGTGCTGGGCACGGAGGCCGACAGCCTCTCGACGGCGCGG
Source organism: Pseudonocardia sp. (assembly GCA_030453005.1). Lineage (GTDB taxonomy): Bacteria > Actinomycetota > Actinomycetes > Mycobacteriales > Pseudonocardiaceae > Pseudonocardia. The sequence goes on from JAKDLE010000360.1 coordinate 3,603, forward strand.
TTGTGGAAGCGCAGGAACGCGAGGTGGGTCTGCCCGACGGCCAGGTTCTCGTCGTTGCGGTCGTCGGCGATCAACGCCGCACGCTCCTCGGCCTTGGTGAGGCCCACTCCGATCCGGGGTAGGTCGAACCCGTCGCGGTCGACGTTGGTGCCCGCGTCGATGGGGACGGCCGCGGTGGTGCCGACCCGCATCGAGACGCCGTCGGCGGCGTAGAGGCGCGCGTCGTCGACGGGGCCGCGGCCGTAGACGGAGTCGAGATCGAGGGCGGGCGAGCGGCCCTGCAGCAGCGCGTCGACGCCGATGTCGGCGCCGAAGGCCTCGTCGCCGACGTTCTTCGTGAGGTCGTGGTCGACGAACTGCCCGAGGTAGGTGAATCCGGCGGGGACCGCCCGCTCCGCCCCGGTGCCCGAGTCGGGCTGCCTGCCCTCGACCGTCATGGCCGCGGCCAGCGCCCTGTTCAGCTCGGCCGACGCGGGCTCCCCCACCGGTCCCAACCGGGAGAACCGGAACCGCCGCACCTCCGACGCGGACGACAGCGGCCTGCACACCGGCTGCCGGTACCCGTCGAACGTGAGGTCTCCCTCGCCGACGACGTAGTAGCTCTCCTGGATGTGGCGCTTCATCGCACTCCCCTTCGTCTGGTGGACGAGTAGGAGGAGCAGGGGCGCGGGAACCTGATACCGGGATGCCCCGGACGCCGCCGCGGCGCCCGGGGGGTCGACTCGGAGAGGTCAGCCCGGCGCGTCGCCGTCGGCCAGTCCGGCGCGCCGCAGCGCATCGGCCATGGCGCCGTTGCCGAGGCCGCCACCTGCCGAGCCGCCGCTC
>JAKDLE010000361.1 GCA_030453005.1 Pseudonocardia sp.
GCGCACGGGGTCGCGCTCGACGACCTGGTCGGCACGCGACCGGCGGAGGACCCCCGCGTGCGCGGGCAGGTCATCCACCGCGACGGCATGACGATGTGGCGGCTCTCCCGCAGCCCCGGGCAGCCGGTGGCCTACAAGGTGTTGTTCCCGGCCTCGCGCTCCACCCCGCCGGCGGAGGGCGCCACCCACGAGGGCTACGAGTGGCTCTACGTGCTGGCCGGGCGGCTGCGGATCGTGCTGGGGGAGCAGGACTTCGTGCTCGGCCAGGGCGAGGCGGCCGAGATCGACACGCGCCGCCCGCACTGGCTGGGCAGCACCGGGGAGGGGCCGGTGGAGGCCCTGGTGCTGTTCGGCAAGCAGGGCGAACGCGTCCACCTCCGCGTGAAGCCGGCTTAGGCCGGGCGCTCTCAGGGCCAGAGCCGGGCGGAGGCGAGCCGGGCGCCCTCGGACAGCGCCCGGAACTTCTCCCACACCACGCTCGGATGCACCTCGGGGGCGAACGACGCGCGGGAGGAGAAGCCGCAGTCGGCGCCGGCGATCACGTTCTCCCGCCCGACGATCCCCGCGTAGAGCTCGATCTGGTCGGCGATCAGCTCCGGGTGCTCGACGTAGTTGGTGGCGTGGCCGAGCAGGCCGGGGATGAGGATGGTGCCCTCCTCCAGCGGGATGTCGCGCCAGATCTTCCACTCGTGCTGGTGGCGCGGGTTGGCCACCTCGAACGAGTACGCACCTGCCGGGATCCTCAGCATCAGGGGGGCGATGTCGCGCAGGTCGAGGTCGTGCACACGCGGACCGTGGTTGAGGCCGTAGCAGGTGTGCAGCCGGATCCGCTCGCGCGGGATGCCGCGCAGGGCGTGGGTGAGGATCTCGACGTGCTGCTCGGCGTCGCGGCGACGCTGCTCGGGGGTGGTGGCGGGGTTCTCCGAGAGATACTCGATCAGCCACGGGTCGTCGACCTGCAGCAGGAACCCGGCGTCGACGATCGCCAGGTACTCCTCACGCAACGCCTCGGCGACGGCCTCCAGGTACTCCCCGTGGCTCGCGTAGTGCTCGTTGCGGCCGAACCCGCTCGGGCTCGTCGAGGGCAGGAACGCCTCGGTGACGTCTGCGCCCGACCGCCTGATGCCGTCGAGTGCGGCGCGGAGGTTGGCGATGTCGGTCGCCACCTGCTCCTGGCCGACGTAGGCGATCGGCCCGGTGCAGACCATCGTCGTCATCGGGCTGACCTGCTCGGAGTACTTGCCCAGGTAGCCCGCGTAGTACTCGGGGAACGCGTCGATCTCCACCTGCCACGAGGGCGGCATCAGCTTCTCGCCCGACGCCGTGTCGAAACCGGACAGGCGGTCCTTGACGTAGGTCAGGAAGCTGACCTTGCCCATCTCCCCGTCGGTGACCACGTCGATCCCGGCGGCGACCTGCCGATCCACCACCTCGGCGACGGCGGTACCCACGCGTGCGGTGTAGCCCTCGGCGTCGTAGGGGCGGCCGTGCTCCTTCTCGCGCATGACCTCCAGCAGGTCACGGGGTCGGGCGAGGCTGCCGACGTGGGTGGCGAGGATCCGCTCGCTGCTGCGCTGCATGGTTCCCGGACGCTAGGAGCGACGCGGGTCCGACGACAGAGCCCCGTTCCTCCCCGGGGAACGGGCACCGGTCTGTACTTACCAGTAACCGAGTGCCGCGGTGATCGTTGAGCGGGGGTGACCCGCTTCAGCCCGGCCCGCATGGCCTCCCTGTTCGTCCCGGCGACCGCCCTGGCCCTGGGTGCCGTGCTGGCCACACCGGCCGCTGCGGCCCCGGCCGAGAAGGCCCCCGCGCTGCTCACCTCCTACGTCGCACTCGGCGACTCCTACGCCGCCGGACCGCTGATCCCGTTGCAGACCGGCCTCCCCCCGGGCTGTCTGCGGTCCAGTCGCAACTACCCGGCTCTGGTCGCCGACACCGCCGGGGCCTCGGACTTCCGTGACGTCAGCTGCAGCGGGGCCACCACCGAGGACCTGTTCGCCCCGCAGCGCACCGCGCTCGGCACGAACCCCCCGCAGCTCGACGCTTTGAGCGCGGACACCGAGGGCGTGACGCTGTCGATCGGCGGCAACGACATCGGGTTCGCCGCGATCATCGGCGAGTGCGCGTCCCGCTCACCCCGCCAACCAGGCGGCGCGGCCTGCCGCGACTTCTACACCGCAGGCGGCGAGGACCAGCTCCTCGCCCGAATCGAGGAGACCGCTCCGAAGATCGAGGCGGCGCTCGCGGAGATCGAGAACCGCTCACCCGACGCCGACGTGCTGCTCGTCGGCTACCCGGCGATCCTGCCCGACTCCGGTCCCGGCTGCTTCCCGCTGATCCCGTTCAGCCCGGGCGACGTGGAGTACCTGCGCGAGATCGAGAAGGCGCTCAACGCGATGCTCGCCGAGGAGGCGGAGGAGGCGGGCGTCACCTACGTCGACACCTACACCCCGTTCATCGGCCACGACATCTGCACGCTGCCGGGCACGAAGTGGATCGAGGGTCTGGTCCCGACGGCCCCGGCCGCGCCGGTGCACCCCAACGCGCTGGGCATGCTGGCGATGGCGCAGGCCGTACTCGGCGAGCTCACGATCCCTTGATCGTCGCCCGCGGTACAGAAGCGCCATGGATGACGCTCTTGTACCGCTGGCGCTGATCATGGTCGCGCCTCACCCGGCGGGGTCCGCGCCACGCGCACCCCGGCCGCGAGCGGTCGCCGGTGGCTGCCGGGCCGCGCGAGCACCCGGCGCGGGCCGTGCTCGCGCTCCAGGTCGGCGACCGCCCGCAGGTGCGGCGGCGTCCCGGACCGCCCGACCGCGGTGCCGCCCCCGGTCGGGCGCTGCCCGCGCGGCGGGGCGTCGCGCGAGCCGGGGCGAGCGCGGTCCGCACCGGGGTCAGCGGCGCGCGCGGGGCCGCAGCCCGGCCAGCAGCCCCCGCTGGGGGATGCCGCGGATCTCCTCCGGCCCGGCGCCGACCTCGTCGAGCACGTCGTTGGCCGCCAGCACGCCGGTGACGGCGGCGCGCTCCATCAGCCCCGTGAGGTACGGGGTGTCGACGTGGTCGCCCGCGATCCGCACGCCGCGCGCCTCGCCGGTGACCCGGGGCCGGGTGCCCGCCCCGCCCGGCGGGAACGTCGGTGCGGTGGCCTCCATCCGCTGCTGGAGGTGCACGACCTGCGCGTCGCCGGTCTCGGGCCACAGCGCCGCGAGCTCGGCGCGCATCCGGGCGGTGGCCGTCTCGACGTCGGGCGCCTCGCAGGCGTAGGAGTGCAGTTCCACCACCGACCCGCCGGTGCGCCGCGCCCACTCGGCCGACGGCCGTTCCAGGCGCGAGTACACGGTGACCGAGTCGAGGGTGGGTTCGCGGCTCACCGCGCTGAACGTCGGCCGCTCCGGGGCGACGTCGCGGTCGAGCCACAGACGGGTGACGGCGAACGGCGGCGCCACCTGGATCGCCGCGGCCTTGCGGGCCAACCGGGGCGAGGCGGCGGCCATGTCCGGGGAGGCGGAGACGAGGTGGCACAGGGCTCCCGGCTCGGTGGCGAGCACGAGGTGCCGGGTGCGCAGCGACGGGGCCGCGTCGATCTCGACCTGCCACAGGTGCCCGTCGACCGGGGTGACCACCCGCGCCGGGGTGCCGGTGCGCACCGCCGCTCCACGCGCCTCCAGGTACGCGGCGAACGGCGCCCAGATGCAGGTGAGGTAGTCGGTGTCGGGCGCGTCGAAGCCGATGCCCTCGGGGTTGCCCAGGAAGTAGTAGTGGAACATCGCGATCAGCTCGGCCGCCGACAACGCCCCGGGCCGGGCGAAGAACGAGCGCGCGAACGCCTCGAACAGCATCGCCTGCGCACGGTCGGACATCCCCAGCGCGGCGAGGAACTCGGCCGCGGGCATCGCGTCGAACGCCGCCGCGGTGCGCTCCCGGTCGTAGGCGAGCAGCTGCGACGCGAGCGCCTGGTCGGAGCCCAGCAGGTCGCGCAGGCCGAGGCTGGGGGAGCGGGCGAACAGCGCGAGCAGGTTCAGCGGGGGCGCCCCCGGCAGCCCGGTGAGGTCCTCCGACGGCCACTCGCGGGAGATCACGGGATAGCCGCCGACGGGGCGCAGGAACGACAGCTCGGGATCGACGCGGCGCAGCAGTGACCGCCAGGTGTAGTAGTGCCGGAAGAACGCGTGGAACCCGTGCTCGACCACCTGCTGGGTGCCGTCGGGCAGCGTGTGCGGCCAGGCGCCCAGCCGTCCTCCGAGCGTGGGTGCGGCCTCCAGCAGCGTGACCGCGACGCCGCGCTCCGCCAGCACCGTGGCCGCGCTCACCCCGGCGATCCCGCCGCCGATCACGACGGCCTCGGTGCCCGCGGGGACCTCGCGCGGCAGGCGGGGGTCGGCGGGCACCAGTACCCGCGGGCGCATGCG
>JAKDLE010000362.1 GCA_030453005.1 Pseudonocardia sp.
GACCTGCGCGGGCGGGTGGTGGTGCTGGAGGCCTTCCAGATGCTCTGCCCGGCCTGCGTGCACCACTCGATCCCGCAGGCGAAGCGGGTGGTGGACACCTTCCCCGCTGACGAGGTCGTCGTGCTGGGCCTGCACACCGTCTTCGAGCACCATGCTGCGATGACCCCGGTCGGGCTGCGCGCCTTCGCCCACGAGAACCGGCTGGGCTTCCCGATCGGCGTCGACCGCCACGAGGAGGGGCGTCCCCAACCGGTCACCTTCCGCCGCTACCGGATGCAGGGCACCCCGACCACCGTGCTGATCGACCCCAGCGGCCGGATCGGCGAGCACAGCTTCGGCGCGGTGCCCGACCTCGCCCTCGGTGCCCGGATCGCCGGCCTCCTCGGGTCTGGTTGAGCCTGCGGTCGCCGCCCCGAGTGCCCGGTTCGGGACGACCACCCGGTACCTCCGCCCACCGGTTCCGGTGCGTGCCGCCGACGTGACCGGCGGGCCTGCGGTGGACCCTCCGGTCGGGCGGTCGGCGAACGTGGGCTGGCCCGTGGCGATGTCGGCATGCGGCGTGGGGCGATGTGCCGTATCAGGCACGTGCCGCGTCGGGGCCGGTGGGCCGTCCTATAGCCCATAGGGCAATAACTGCGGTGCGTGGCGCCTTCAGATCGGAGATGCGTGCCGATCCGGGCCAGAAGGGTGAAACAGCATCTCCATCAGGGGTGTACAAGAGCCGGACCCAGCGGCATGATGTGGGTCACAAGTGGAGCTGTCGAGGCGGTGTGGTGAGCGGCTCGGCCCGGGAAGCCACCCGTGCCGCATGCCCGGCCGGGCCTCGTCGCGTGGACCCGAAGAGGAGACCCGATGGTCGATGTGGAGAAGGTGCAGCGCCTGCGGGTGGACTACCGCAACCGCCAGGTGAGATGGGGTTTCATCTGGGCGCTCTGGTGCGCGGTGCTCTGGGGCGCCTGGTACGTGCCGGGGACGGCGATCTACTACGAAGCCCCGTTCGTCGACCTCGCCGGCTCCACCGGCGACTACCTGCTCGCCGCCATGGTCATCACCACGCTGAACGCGATCGCGGTGCTGCTCGCGCTGTACCTGTGGATCTCCGTGCTCGGCAAGGCCGGCGAGTACGTCCGGACCATGAAGCAGGTGAGGATCTCGCGGTGGTACGCCCCCGCGGGCTTCGCGGGCATGCTCGCGATCTTCGGCTCGATCCTCGCGATCGCCTACATCGGGGCCGCGTTCGCCGCCGTCGCGGCGCTGCTCTACCCGATCATCGGGGCGCTGCTGGCCCGGGTCTGGTACAGCGAGCGGATCACCCGCCAGGCGGCAGTGGGGATCCTCATCATCGTCGCGGGCGGCGTCATCATCTTCGCTCCCGGCATCGCCGATGAGCTCACCGGCGCGGGCACCGGCGGCCTGCTCGGCTACGTCGGCGGCGCGCTCGCCTTCATCGGCTGGGGCATCGAGGGTGCCATCGCCGGGCGCGCGCTCGATGTGAGCGACCCCGACGTCGGCATCACCATCCGGTTCACCGCCGAGGTCGCGCTGTGGATCGTCGTCGCGGTGCCGATCACGCTGGCGCTCGCGGGCACCCGGCTCTGGGAGGTCATCGGCGCGACCCTGGCCAACCCGACCAACCTGCTGCTGCTCGCGCTGCTGGGCCTCACGTTCGGGTTCTGCTACGTGTCCTGGTACAAGTCCTTCCCGCTGATCGGGGTGGGCCGCGGGCAGGCGATCGCGGCGCTGTACGGCCCGATGGCCCTGGTCTGGCTCTACGTCTTCACGCTCGAGCCGCCCGGCTGGCAGTTCGCGATCGGCGCGCTCATCGCCGTCGCCGGCAGCTTCGTCCTGTTCACCGAACGGCGCGACGTGCTGGAGGTGATCCGGGCCGTGCCTGCGCGCTCCGGTGCCGGTCCAGCGCCCCGACACACGACCACCGGCTGAGGAGCGATGATGATGCACATCAAGGGACACATGCTCCAGCTGCTCGCCACGCGCGGCGCGATGTGGGACTACGAGGTCGCCGAGGACGTGATGCGCACCTATGGGCTGTCGGGTGACTACTGGTACGGCACCGTGCGCCTGACGCTGACCGATCTCTACTCGGGCGGCCTGCTCGACGAGATCGAGACGACCGTCGACCCGGAGAAGTCCTCCGGGGAGGAGAAGCTGCTGTTCAAATGCGCCCTCAACGACTTCGGTCGGGACCGCATGCGGCAGTCCGGCCTGGAGGTGGCCCGATGAGTGAGTTCTTCGCCTACGACTCAGGCCCGGCGCTGATGGTCATCCTGATGATCTTGCTGCCGGCACTGGCGCTGTACCAGGCCAGGACGTTCGTCAAGAAGCTGTGACGGAGGTCAAGACCTGGGGTGGGCGGCCGTTCTGGGGTCTCGGCTACGAGTGGGACCCCGACTGGCTGCTCACCCCGCACCAGCGCGACCAGCGGGCCACCCTCATCGACCTGTGCGAGCAGGAGATGCGGGCCAACGCCGAACGGTCCGACGACGAGCTGCGCTTCCCGCGCCGCAACCTGGAGCTGTTGGGGGAGCACGGGTTCCTCGCCCTCACCGTGCCGGAGGAGTACGGCGGGCTGGGCGGCAACCACCTGAGCTTCGCGATGGCCTGCGAGACGATCGCGCGCTACGGGTGTGCCTCCACCGCGATGTGCTACGTGATGCACGTCGTCGCGGTGCAGGCGATCATGCTGCGGCCCACGCTGGAGCTGGTCGAGCGCTACATCCGCCCGCTGGGCTCGGGCCGTATCGGGACACTGTCCTACTCCGACCCGCAGACCGGCGGGCACTTCTGGTACCCGATCTCGTCCGGTGCCGAGCGCGTCGACGGCACGTTCCGGGTGCACAAGAAGTCGTCGTGGACGACGTCAGGCGGGTTCGCCGACTTCTACGTCGTCCAGACCACGAGTCCGGACTTCACCGGCTACGACGACCTGTCGGTGTTCGTCGTCGACGCCGCCGACGTCGCCGCCCGGCCCGCGCTCTGGGACGCCCTCGGCCTGCGCGGCAACCAGTCCGGCGGCGTCGAGGTGACGGACGCGGTGGTGCCGGCCGCGAACCTCGTCGGCCCGGTCGGTGACGGCGCGGAGTCCAACGACGAGGCCGTGGACCCGTGGTTCCTCACCGGTTCCTCTGCGGTGTGGAACGGGATCGCGATGGGCGCGATCGACATCGCGAAGCGGCACACGACCGGCAAGGAGCACCGCGACACCGGCAAGCGGGTCGCCGACTACCCGACCATCCAGGACTACGTGGGCGAGGCCGTGATCGACACCAATGCGAGCCGGCTCGCCGCGTACTCGGTGGCGGGGGCGCTGGACCGGGCCACCGACGACAACCGCCGCGTGCTCGAGCCGGGCACGACCGCCCGCGCGGGGTACCTGCACTGGTGCTGGCAGATGAAGTTCACCGCGGCCAAGAACGTCACCGGCGTGGTGGACTCGATGCTGCACGCCTGCGGCGGTTCCGGGTACCGCCGGGACCTCGGGCTCGAGCGCTACCTGCGCGACGGCAAGGCGGGCTGGGTGATGGGCCCGTCCAACGAGGTCCTGCGGCAGTTCGTCGGGCGCTCGGTGTTGCTCGGCGCAGACGCGGTGGACTACTGGAACCGCACGGTCGACGAGCGGACCCTGCGGAGCGAGACCGGGAAGCTTGATCCCGCGGGCAAGCGCGCGCTCGCCGTGCGTCTGCTCGCGGAGGCGGACGCCGCCGAACGGGCGGACCCGAACAGGAAGGTGGCCGGAGCATGACACAGAGCATGCAGACACTGACCGTCCCTACCCCGCGGCTGCTGCTGCCGGGCATGGCACCCCGCGAGCCGGGGCTCGAGACCTACTGGGTGAAGCCGGGCGCGGTGACCGCGATCCGGGTCGGCGGCGGCGACCGCGTCGACGTGGTCGACCGGCAGGGCCGCCAGCCGGCCGAGGTCACCGTCGTCGGCGAGCGCGGGTACGACGGCGCCGCGCTCGACCTCAGCATCGACGCGCCCGCCACCGTGCTGCGGGGGCTCGGGCAGGCAGGCGGGAGCGCGCCCGGCGCCGCCGCGGTGCTGGCCATGCTCGCCGAGCGCGGCGCCGACCCGACCGCTGCCGTGGCCGCGCGGCTGTTCGGGCAGTGGTCGCCCGCGGGAGCCCGCGAGCGGTTCACCGCCGACCGGGATGCCGTCGTGGTCGTCGCGGCCCCGGCCGAGCCGATGTCGGTCGCGGACGAGGCGGCGAACCCGCCGACGGACCTGCTGCTGGAGGTGCGCCGGTCGGCTCGGCGGTCGGCGGCGGAGCCCCGGCTCCCCGAGCCGCTGGCCGAGCCGATCCTCGACATGCGCATCGACGCCGCCACCGCGCGCGGCTACGAGGTGAAGGCGGGCCAGTACATCCAGATCATCGACGTCGAGGGC
>JAKDLE010000363.1 GCA_030453005.1 Pseudonocardia sp.
GGCCAAGCTCACCGGCATGGATGTGGCCAATGCCTCGATGTATGACGGCTCCACCGGTACGGCCGAAGCGGTGCTGATGGCGCGCCGCCTTACGCGCCGCAACAAGGTCGTGCTGTCCGGCGGGCTCACCGCGGCCGTGCCCGTGGGCCCCGGTGACGTGGTCGTGGCCTCGATCGACCGGCTCGGCACCGTCGAGCTCGGCTGCAGGTAGGAGGAGCACGTGCCACTCGTCCAGATCACGCTCGCGAAGGGCCGCACGCCCGAGCAGCTCGCCGCGCTCGGCGAGGCCGTCACCGTCGCGGTCCACGAGTCGACCGGCGCGCCACGGGAGAACGTGCGGGTGGTGCTGCGGGAGTGCGAGCCGGAGCACTGGTTCGTCGGCGGGGAGTCGCTGGCGGAGCTGCGGGCGTCCGGGAAGCGGTGAGCAGGAGCTTGCGGAGCGAATCGTCGACACCGAGCTCCGGCGGATGCCCGCCGAGCGCCGGCGAGGCGCTGCGGTCATGAGCCTTGTTCCGCTGGGCGCCTCGGACGGCCGCACCGCGTGGACGGTCGAGGCGCCCGACGGGCGGGCGTTCGCGGTGTTCCTCGTCGACGGCGAGCACCACGTCACCGACGCGGCGTGCCCGCACAACAAGGGGCCGCTCGTCGAGGGTTGGCTGCGCGACGAGGGCCGGACGCTGGTCTGCCCCTGGCACTGGTTCCGCTACGACCTGCGCACCGGGGACTGCCACAACCTGCCCCGCTACCGGCTCGGCGTGCACCCCGTCGTCGAGCGCGACGGTGCCCTGTGCGCCGACGTCGGCGAACCCACGGCGGCGCCGTCGCTCGCCGAGCGGCTGCGGGCGCACGCCCGCGGGGAGGACTGACGATCAGGCCCGGTCCGCCAGGAACGCGGTGACGGCGTCGGCCACGGCCCGTGGGTGGGTCAGCGCGAGCGAGTCGTCGGCGCCCCCGACCAGTACGTCCCCGGCTTCGGGGAACCAGCGCAACGACCGGTGACCCCGCGATCCGGACCGTGGTCGACGGGGGCGGGTGACGCCGCGATGGGAAGGCGGATACTTCCTCGGTGGACGTGGAGGCGAGGATCCTGGAGGCCGCGATCGACCGCCTCGAATCGTCCGGCTACGACGGGCTGACGATCAGCGCGGTCGCCGCCCTGTCCGGTGTCTCCCGGCCCACGGTCTATGCACACTTCGGCACGCGCGAGAAGCTGCTCTCCGAGACGGTGAAGCTCGCCGCGGCCCGGGTGCTGACGCGCATCGTCGAGCAGGCGAAGGACGCGACGACGGCCGCCGAGCACACGGTCGAGGTGATGATCGCGGCGCGCGCGGAGTTCCGCCGCCAGCCGTCGCTGGCCCCGCTCGCCTTCCCGCAGCGCGGCACCATGCTGTTCGACGGCGACGCGCTGGGCCCCGACACGATGGAGATGGCCCGCGCGTTCCTCGCCCCGGTCCTGGAGTTCGAGCCCCGGCTGGAGCCGGAACTGGACGAGATCGCCGAGACCTGCGTCCGGCTCCTCGTGTCGCTCGTGCTGTTCGAGAGCCCGACGTCGCGGTCCGACGAGCGGCTGCGCCGCTATCTGTACCGGCGGCTGGTGCCCGCTCTCGGGCTCTGACTTACAGACTTTACAGTTGGTGTAAGTTTCGTCAAACCTTGATCGAAGGGGAGACGAGATGAGCGCCCGACTCCACCGCCGGACGGTACTCGGAGGCGTCGCCGCGGCCGCCGCGCTGGGCGTGACCAGCGCGACCGCGGCCCGCGCGGCCACCGAGGAACGCAGGCGGGCGGTGGTGATCGGCACCGGCTTCGGCGGGTCCATCACCGCGCTGCGGCTGGCGCGGGCCGGGGTGGACGTGCTCGTGCTGGAGCGCGGCATCCGCTGGCCCACCGGGCCCAACGCCGAGACGTTCCCCCGCATGTTCTCCCCCGACCGGCGCGCGGCGTGGCTGAGTCCGTCCACGGTGCTCACCGGCTCCCCGTTGAAGCTCTGGAAGCCCTACACCGGCGTGCTGGACCGGGTCCGCGGCGTCGGCATGGACATCTTCTGCGGTGCGGGGGTCGGCGGCGGGTCGCTCGTCTACCACGGCATGACGATCCAGCCGGGCGAGGCGAACTTCGCCCGCTCGATGCCCGCCGGACTCGACTACCAGGCCTTCGACCGCGACTACTACCGCCGCGTCGCCGCCGTGCTCAAGCCCGCACCCATCCCCGACGCTCTGATGAACTCCGCCGATTATCACGCCGCCAAGCAGTTCACCACCCGCGTGGCGCAGGCCGGGCTGGAGCCCTTCCGGGTGCCGCTGCCGCTGGACTGGGACTTCGCCCGCCGCGAGCAGACCGGCGAGCTGAAGCGCTCCTACACGACCGGCGACGTGCTCTACGGCGTCAACAACGGCGGCAAGAACACCGTCGACGTCACCTACCTCGCCGCCGCCGAGGCCACCGGCCGCGTCGAGGTGGCCGTGCTGCACCTGGTGCGCGACATCGAGCGCGACCGTGCGGGACGCTGGGTCGTGCACGTCGACCGGATCGACACCGACGGGAAGGTCGTGGAGCGCAGGCGGATCATCACCGACGCGCTGTTCCTCGGCGCAGGCTCGGCGGGCACCACCCGGCTGCTGGTCAAGGCGCGGGCCAAGGACCTGATCCCCGACCTGCCCGACGCGGTGGGCCGCAAGTGGGGCAACAACGGCGACCGGATCTTCTCCTGGACGCCGCTGGGCGACAGCCCTGGCGCGCTGCAGGGCGGGCCTGCGTGCGTCGGGGTCAAGGACTGGGACAACCCCGACCCGCTCCTGATCGTGCACGGCGGGGTGCCCTTCCCCGTGGACGTCGGCACCACCAGCGTCATCGGCTTCGGCATCGTCGAACCGAGGGGCGTGTTCCGGTACGACCCGGTCACCGACGACGCGGTGCTGCACTGGAGCCAGCTCTACGACGCGCAGGTCACCAGTGCGATCCGGGCCCGCATCCGCAGCATCGTCGGCGGCAGCCTGGTGGAGGAACTGACGAGCCCGACGATCGACACGTCGTTCTTCGAGCCCACCACCTACCACCCGCTGGGCGGAGCGGTGATGGGCGAGGTCTGCGACGGGTTCGGCCGGGTGCGCGGCCAGCAGGGCCTCTACGTCACCGACGGCGCGCTGATCCCCGGTTCCACCGGAGCCTGCAACCCGTCCATGACGATCGCCGCGCTCGCCGAGCACAACATGGACACCGTCGTCCGCGAGGACGTCTCCGTGGTCTTCTGACCGGCGCACCCGGTGCCGCCGACGGTCAGTGCTCCGGCTCGTGCCCCGACGCCACGGCGCCCGTCGGCGTGATCTCCCCCGTCCAGCCGCAGCCGGTGCACGAGCAGTAGAAGCGCCGCTCGTCGGCCTCCCAGAACTCGGTGGCGATCCCCAGCGGTTCGGCGCACCGCGGGCAGAACCGCGGGACGTCGCGGCGGTGCGCCGCGGCGTCGGCGGCGAAGTACCGGCCCGCCTGCGCCGTCATCCCTTCGCCTTCTCCGCGGCGATCGTGTCGGCTGCCGTGATGTGGATCTTCTTGATGGTGTCGAGCATCGGGGAGAAGCGGGTGGAGCCCATGTCGCAGAAGTCGAGCGCGAACTGCGCGCCGCCCGCGTGGAACTTGTCCTTCTCGCACGGCAGGTCGATGCGTTCGTGCTTCTCCCGGATGACGCGCAGCGGGTCCTCGCCGCGCGCGACGGCGTCCATCTGCTCACGGAACATCCTGCGGAGCATCGCCACGCCGATGTCGCTGCGGCCGAGGTGCTCGGTGGTGCGGTCGGTGATCGGGCCCTGCGTGACCCAGGCCATGAAGTCCTGGCCCTCGACGTAGTTGGTGACGTGGCGACCGCGGGCGTCGACCAGCGGGAGCTCGTAGTCGGGGATCTGCGGCTGCTCGACGTGGACGTAGCCGTCGGGGCCGTGCACGGTGTAGAGGTAGAACCGCGTCGTCGTCCGGTTGATCGGCACCCGGATCTGCATCTGGTGGACGCCGCCGCCGCCCACCCGCATGTTGTAGGGGAAGACCAGCGGGTGGCCGACCTTCCAGTCGTCGTTCTCCTCGGAGGCGCCCTTGAGCACGCGCCGCTTGATGATGCCCCACTCGAACGCGGTGAAGCCGATCTTCATGTGCTCCTTGCCGAACGACGCGGGCGCGGTGAAGCCCTCGTGCCTGCCGACGAACTCGAAGTAGCGCCCGTGCAGGAACTCCACGTGGTGCGGGTCGACCGCGTTCTCCATGACCTGCACGTAGTTGCACGGCAGGTCGGTCCAGCCGATGTCGCGGAAGCCGTCTGGCGCGCCGCCACCGACCCTTCCTGTCCCATGCGTATTGCGGCGGGTGCCGATGCCTTGGCCCTGATGCCCGAGGCCGCGGGCGGCACGTCGCCGGGCTG
>JAKDLE010000364.1 GCA_030453005.1 Pseudonocardia sp.
CGCCACGCCGAAACCAGCAGCTCAACGCTGCTCCGACGCTCACTGCAGAAGAGCCCCACCGTGTGTCACGAACGCAGGAAGGGGCCAGGCATGTAGGTAGAGGTCCTTTGCTGCGGTGCCGTACGAGAGATGGAGCGCGCACCGACCGGTCCGCCGTCCGGTCCAGGAGCGCTCGACCCGTCCTTGTCCAGAATCGCGTTCAGCGGCGCCGGTAGATGTCGCGGCGGTGTCCGATCGCGAGCACGAGCACCAGCAGGACCTGGTCGTGGATCTCGTAGACGATGCGGTAGTCGCCGGTGCGGACACGCCACTCGCCGTCCCCGCCGACGAGCTTGCTCGCGCCGGCGGGCCGCGGGTCTTGGGCCAGCAGCTCGACGGCGGCCTGGATGCGTCGACGGGCCTGCGGGTCCAGTTTCCGTAGCTGGCGGACGGCCGCCTGCGCGACTTCGATGCGATACGCGGCCATCGCGCTCGTCAGCTGCTCGTCAGGCTTCTCAGGCCATCCCGAGGTCGGCCTTGACCTGTGCCCACGGAATCGGGGCCTCACCGGTCTCGCGCATCCCGGCTCGAGCGGCGGCCACGGCCTGCAGGTCTGCCAGGTCCTCAGACGCCTCGATGAGCTGCTCGAGGTGACCGGCGTCGACCACCGCGGCGACCCGGCGGCCGCGGCGCGTGAGGTAGACCGGATCGTGCTCGATGCGGGCTTGGTCGACGACATCGGCCAGCCGGGCGCGCGCATCGCTCAGGCTCATCTCGCTCATAGCACCACCGTAAGCTGCATAGCGCTGAAATGTACAACTACGCGGCCACACCGGCCCCGGTGACCCGGTCCAGGCGCTCGTGGAAGATCACGATGCTGTGGATCACCCGGTAGCCCCCGGTCCCCGGGACGGCCGGCTCCGACACGGTGACCCGCACGACCTCGTCCTCACAACCGGAACGCCGGCAGTCGGCACCCGGCCCTCGGTGACGATCGGCTTAGACCGCTCTCGGCCGGGCACCCCGCCACCATGGACGGCATCGAGGTTCTTCACGAGGCGTTCGGGCGGGTCCACGGTTCCGCGCACGCGGCGGGCGCGGACCTGAGCGCGGAGCAGCTGACGTGGCGGGCCGATCCCGAGGCCAACACGATCGCCTGGTTGGTGTGGCATCTCACCCGCGTGCAGGACGACCACGTGGCGAGCGTCGCAGAGGTCGAGCAGGTGTGGACTGCGCAGGGCTGGACGGACCGGTTCGCGCTGCCGTTCGCCGACGCCGACATCGGCTACGGCCACTCCGCCGAGGAGGTCGGCGCGGTGGCGGCCCCGTCCACGTTGCTGACCGGCTACCTCGACGCGGTGCACGAGCAGACGCTGCGGTTCCTCGGCACGATCGCCGACGCCGACCTCGACCGGATCGTCGACGTGGACTGGGACCCACCGGTCACCCTCGGGGTGCGGCTGGTCAGTGTCGTCAGCGACGATCTGCAGCACGCCGGGCAGGCCGCGATCCTGCGCGGCATGGTCGGACGGCGCGGATGAGTGCACGGTGGCAGGGTGGGGACGTGCGCAACCCCCACTCGGACAGTGAGCAGGTCGTGCTCGTCGACGACGCGGGCCGACGGGTCGGCGTGGCCGACAAGGCCTCCGTGCACGGCCGCAGCACCCCCCGCCACCTGGCGTTCTCCTGCTACGGCTTCGACGCCGCCGGTCGGGTGCTGATGACGCGGCGGGCCGCCACGAAGCGGGCGTTCCCGTTGGTGTGGACGGGAACCTGCTGCGGGCACCCCGCCCCCGACGAGCCGCTCGCCGAC
This sequence comes from Pseudonocardia sp., assembly GCA_030453005.1. Classification (GTDB taxonomy): domain Bacteria; phylum Actinomycetota; class Actinomycetes; order Mycobacteriales; family Pseudonocardiaceae; genus Pseudonocardia. The sequence goes on from JAKDLE010000364.1 coordinate 1,793, forward strand.
GCCGTGCACCGCCGCCTCGACGACGAGCTGGGCCTGCGCGCGGTCGACCTGCGTCTGATGCTGCCCGACTTCGGTTACCGGGCCTCCGACGACGGTCCGGACGGCGGGATCGAGGAGCACGAGCTCTGCCCCGTGTTCGTCTGCACCCTCGACGGCGACCCGCGCCCGGCGCCCGACGAGGTGGCGGCGTGGGAGTGGTGGAGCTGGGAGCGCTTGGTCGAGGCGTCCGCCGCGGGCGCGCTCTCGCCGTGGGCGCGGCTGCAGGTGCCGCTGCTGGCGGAGCTGGTCGACCGACCCCTCAGCCGGTGACGAAGCGGGTGATCGCGACGCCGAAGGCTTCGAGGTCGCCGAGTCCCTGGGACAGGGTCTGATGCACCCGTTCGTCGTCGATGCGGTCGTACACGTGCACCAGTCGGTTGCGGAGGCCCGCCAGCGCGCGGAGCCTGCCGGTCAGGTCCTCGTCGAGAACGCCGTGCTCGTGGAGCACCGTGAAGCCGTCCGCGAAGTCCCTCGGTGCCCGCCATCCCTCCGAGGCGACGACGTGCCCGGCGACGTCGATGCAGGCCTGCGTAGCCACCTGCACCAGGTAGCGGCCCGCATAGGCTTCGCGCAGGTAGTCGGCGAGGTCCAGACTGCGTAGGCGCCGCAGCTCGGTCAGGTAGTCGTGCAGCAGCTCCAGCCGGAACGCCAAGCGATCGAGGTCAACCACCCGGATCCTCCGCTGCGAGGTGCCGCAGATAGGCCTCCTGGTGCTCCCGCTGCTGCGGGAGGAAGTCGAAGTAGCGCCCGCGGTTCACCACCTCGAACTCCACGCGGCGGGGGTCGTCGCGGCCGTGGATGACGACACCCTCGCCCAGGATGCGACCGACGAGCCGCAGCGGAGCGCGGCGCAGGTCGACCAGGTCGACCGCGGGCACGTCGAGCGCCCGCGCGAGGTCGACGCAGAGCCGGGACTCGGCCAGCAGCGTCAGGGGCCGGTCGGTCAGGACCGCGACGTCGGCGTCGCTGTCGGGCTGGTGGTGGCCCGTGGCACGGGAGCCGAAGAGGTAGGCGAAGCGCACCCCGGCGGCGACCAGCAACGCGCTCGTCTCGGCCGTGACGTCCATGGTGGACGAGGCTACGCGAGCACGACGACCCGACGTACCTCATCGCGGGTCGGCGACCGCACCGTGATCGACCCCGACCCGCGCGGCTTCCAGCTGCGCGGACAGCGCCATCCCGAAGAAGATGGCGACCGAGGTCAGCTGCGCCCACAGCAGCAGCGCGATGACCCCCGTCAGCGGGCCGTACACCGCACCGAAGCTGCCCGACACCGCGACGTACGCGACGAGCAGGCCGGTGAAGACCAGCCACAGCAGCAGCGCGACCCCGGCACCCAGCCCGAGCCACGACCACCCCGGCTGTCGTCTGCGCGGTGCCCACCGCAGCATGGCCGTGATCGACCCGAGCAGGAGCAGGATGGCGAGGGGCAGGGCCAGCAGGGTCACCGCGTCGTCGTCGAACCCGTAGACCTGCTCGACCGCGTCACCGAACGCGGCGACGGCGATGAGTACCCCGAACCCGACCATCGCCGGGAGGCCCACGCCGAACGCCATCCGCAGCGCCCGACCGTATTTGGCCGGGCCCGGCCGGTCGCGCTGGACGCCGTAGATGCGGTTGGCTCCCCGCTCCACCTGGCCCATCGCCGTGGTCAGGGCGACCACGGCGACGAGCAGGCCGAGCCACAGGGCGAGCTCGGCTCCGTCGGCCTCCGGGCCCGGACGGTCGAGGGTCTCGCGCAGCAGGTCGGCGGAACCCCCCGGGGCCAGCGACACCAGGGTCAGCCGCAGCACCCGCCCGATCCGCTGGGTGACGAGCGTGCCACTGAGCCCGACCGTGGCGATGACCAGCGGGATGAAGGCCAGGCACAGCTGCAACCCGAGGGCGCGGGCGTGGGAGAAGCCGTCGCCGTAGCGGAACCGGGCGAACGCCTCGACCCAGATCGTCGCGCCGCGGGTGCGGATCGTCCGCCACGCGTCGTCGGCCGTGAGCTCCTCGCCGGACATGGAGGTGGTCTCCGGCACCCTGGTGACCGAGCTCATGCGCCGCCCTCCGGGTGGTCGTCGTCGAGCACGAGACGCGCGATCGCGGCCGGCGCGCTGAACGGAAGCGCGTGTGCGGCCGCCAGTTCGACGCGGCTGCCCTGGGGGATCGTCGCGGCCAGCCTGCGGGCGAACTCGGCGGGCACCAGCCGGTCCTCGCGGCCGCGGACGACGAGTGCCGGGACGGTGAGCCCGCGGGCCTTCTCCTCGATCGGGTAGCTCAGCAGGGCGCGGAGGTTGGCACGGCGTTTCCGGGTCCAGCCGCGCCCGATGTCGTGCACGACGACGCCGAGGTAGCGCGTCGGTTCGTGGCGCATCGCGGCGAGGAACCGCAGCGCCACCGGGCCGAGGGACCGGATCCCCGGTGCGCCGGCCGGGCTGGTCAGCACGAGCCGGCGCACCAGCTCGGGTCGGCGCAGCGCCAGCTCGACGGCGACGACGCAGCCGAAGGAGTTGGCCACGACGACGGCCGGTCCGGTCGTGGCGACCAGGAGCTCGTGGACCAGGTCGGCCAGCTCGGGCACCGC
>JAKDLE010000365.1 GCA_030453005.1 Pseudonocardia sp.
ATCGGCTCCCGACCCGGAGGTCGGCGGAGGTGAAGGGCGGCGCGTGTTCGGGCTGGCCTACGGGCAGCGCCAGGCCGACATCCTCACCGAGGAAGGCGTCAAAGCGTCCAACATCGCCCGCTGGCTCGCCGGACAGGCCCGCCTCGACCGCGGCGCCGGCACGACAGCGGACGAGGGGTTCCGGCTGCGGCCCGGGGACATGCTGGTCGTCGACGAGACCGGTGCCGCCACAAACCCGGATCTGGTCGCGATCCACCGCCGCGCCCAGGCCGCCGGCGCGAAGCTCCTGTTGGTCGGCGACCCGAAGCAGCTCGCCTCGGTCGGGGCCGGCGGCGTTCTGTCCGACATCGCCGAGCGCGGCATCCACTACGAACTCGCCGAGGTGCGCCGCTTCACCCACGACTGGGAGGGCCCGGCGTCGCTGCGGCTGCGCGACGGCGACACCAGCGTCGTCGCCGACTACGCCAAGCACGGCCGGATTATCGAAGCCGGCACCGGCGAACAGGCCGAGGCAGCGGCGGCCCGGGCCTGGCTCGCCGACACGATCGCGGGGAAAGACGCTCTGCTGGTCGTCGGATCGAATGACGCCGCCGCGCGGGTGTCCGGGGCGCTGCGCGCGGACCTGGTCCGGCTGGGCCGTGTCGAAGAGCATGGCGTGCCACTGCGGATGCAGGGCACCGTCGCCGGGGTCGGGGACCTGATCCAGGCCCGGCAGAACGCGTGGCACCTCGAAGGCTGGGCCGGCAACACCGAGGCCCCGGTGAACCGCACCACCTACCGGGTCACCGCGCTGCATGGCGACGGGCGCGGCCTCACCGTCGCCCGCGTCCTGGGCCGCGACTCCGACGGCGCCGAGCAGCTCGGCGACCCGATGCAGCTGCCCGGGTCCTATGTGGGGGAGCGGGTCACCCTGGCCTACGCCTCCACGGTGCACGCCGCGCTCGGGCGCACCGTCGACTCCGGCTACCCGGTGATCGAGCCCGGGACCGACGGCGCCGCCGGGTACGTGATGTTGACCCGCGGGGCCGAGACCAACGTCGGGTTCGTGGTCACCCGCAACGTCGCCACCGACGCCGACACCGGCGAAACCCTCAAGATCGTCGAACGCGGTGGCACCGACGTCCTCGCGGACGTGATCCGCCCCCCGGAGATCGAGGGGAACCGGACCGCGCTCACCGAGTCCGAGACCCACGCCACCCGGGAACGCTCGATCCTCACCCACGTGGACCGGATGATCGCCGTCATCGACGACACCACCGTCGGGCGCACCGCAGGGTGGCTCGACCAGCTCGCCGCCGACGGTTCCCTGCCCGAGCAGCACCGCGTCGCCCTCGCTGCAGACGAGGCCCGAGCCTCCCTGGACCAGCTGCTGCGCACCGCCGAGCTGGCCGGCCACGACCCTGCGCAGGTGCTGCGCGACGCAGTCACCTCCACCACCCTCGACGGGTCGACGTCGGTGGCGCAGGTGGTGCACTTCCGCGTCCGCACCGCCCTGGACGGCAATCTCGCCCCCCAGATCACCGCGTTCGCCGACGTGGTGCCCCGTGACGTCGACGACACCAACCGGGCCGGGCTCGAGGAGCTGGCCGCCGCCGCGGACGCCCGCCGCGTCGAGCTCGGCGCCCAACTGGCCGCCGCGTCGCCGCAGTGGGCCCGCGAGTCCCTCGGGCCCGTCCCCGACGACGACGCCGCCCGGGCGGAGTGGGAGCACAAGGCCGGCTGGGCCGGCGCCTACCGGGAACTCGTCGCCCACGCCGACGACGCCGATCCGCTCGGCGCAGCCCCACCGGCCGGGCTGGCGGAGAAGCACGCCCTGTTCCGCACCGCGCACGCCGCGCTGGACCTGTCCACCGCGGGGGCGGAGGAGGAAACGATGTCCGAGGGCCGGCTCCGCGCCCTGGTCGTGGCATGGGAGCGCGAACAGGCGTGGGCGCCCCGCTACGTCGCCGACGAGCTGGAAGCTGCGCACGACGAGCTACGCCGAGCCCGCACCGACGCCACCGTATGGACGGCCCGCGCGGAGGCGGCAACCGACCCGCTGCAAGCCGACCAGCTCCGCGCGGCCGCCGAGCAGGCCGCCGCCCGCGCCGTCGAGCTGGAACCGATCGTGGTCAACCTGGAACTCGCCGACGACATCCGGGCCGCGTGGCGGCTGGAGACCGCGGTGACCCGCGACCGGGCCGAACGCGCCCGCCACGGCGCCGGCTTACGCGGGATCAACCTCGACGACCCCGGGGAGCGGGTCACCGGGGACGAGTGGCTTGACGCCCACTACGCCGAACAGCTCGCCGCGGACGCCGATCGGGCCATCAGCGAGCACGACGTCGCGCCCGACATCGACACCGACACCGACGTCGACGAGCCGAGGCCGTCCAGGCGGAACGAGGACAGCGAGCAAGCCGAGGACGTCGACGCGCCGGCCGATCGCGTACGTGACGACGAGCAGCGCCGAGACCCGACTGACGGCCAGCACCGGGAAGACCAGGACGCCCGCGATATCCCCGACGTCGACACCACACGTACGCACGAGTCCGAGCCGCAGCCCCGCCCGGAGGACGACCGACGGCCGTTGCCCGAGGTCGTCATCGAACCGGCGCCCGCCGACATCCGGGAGACCTCGGCGCCCGACCCCAGGGAACGGACCGATTCCCAGCAGCGCCGCGTCCCGCTGCGTGACGAGACCGCTGCCACCGTGGACCGCGCGCAGGTCGCCGTCGCCGAGATCGCCGCCCGACGCGACGCCGAGGCCGCCGAATCCGCCCGCGCGGCCGAGGTCGACCCCGACGAGGACGACCGCCGCGACGAACTGTCGCGCTGGGCCGAACAGGACCAGCCTGACGTCACCGACACCGGCCGTGGGGCCGAGATCGACGACGGCCCGCAGCTGGAGCGCTGAACAGCACGCGACAGCAGACGGAGTGGCCGGGGCGTCGGTACCAACGGTGCTGTCCGCCCCGGCCGTTTCGTACCCTGGTCCATGCAGCCGCCTTCCCCGCGGCACGCGGCCAGATCGAACGCGAGCACGGGGAAGCGGTGACGGGATGTTCCTTCCAACGGATGGGTCGTGCGGCGGCTATAGGCATGGGGTCTGGACGGCGCCGTCGCGCTGCCTCTCACCCGTCGTGGCCGCCGGACTGGTGTTCTACGAACAGCCCCCGCGGGTGTGGTGGGCGTTCGCGTGCCCCCACCACGCCGAGCACCTCACCGCCGCCCGGCCGCTGCTCGACCGCGACCGCGCCGAGATCGCCCGCCGCCGCGGCGCAGCACCGCTCGACCGCACCGAACCACTCGCCGTCGGCCGGGCCGCCCGCGAGCTGATCGACCGTGCCCAACGCTGGGCTGGCGCGCACCCCGAACTCGCCTACATCCCGCCGCCCTTCGCCGGCTACGCCGAGAACAGACTCGATGGCGGGGCCGCTACATGATCGGTGCGAGCAGCCGCATCCACGCCGGCTGATCCCGCTCACCCTCGGGCCGGGTCACCCACCGCATCGCGTAGCCGCCGACCTCCATCGCAGCGAACGCCCGCAGGAACTCGACCTCCGACCACACCCGCGGCGCCCGCCACGTCTCCAACAGATCGGCCACCGGCTGAGGGAGCGGCAGGCCCCGCGGGTAGCGCAGGCCCGGGCCCCACTCGGGGAGCACCGTTGCCCCGCCGGCCGCGTTGGGCGGTCCGCGGTGGAACCGCACCGGCTGCCACCGCGCCTCGTGCCCGTCGCGGTCCGCGTCGATGACCACGACGCCGGGCGGCGCCTGGTCGGCGTCGGGCAGCTCCAACGCCGTGCACAGGTCGTCGTTCTCGTAGGCCACGACCAGCCGGGCCGCGCCGAGCATCGACCCCATCAAGCCCATCGCCCGCACCGCCGCAGCGGCGTCGTCGCCCCGGTACATCGGACGGCATGTCAGATGGCCGACGTAGGGCGGGTCCAGGCCGTCGAGGACGAGGTGCACCGTTGGCGGCGGCACGCTCCCGTCCGTGCGCAGCGCCGTGTCGGTCATCCCCACGGCGATGTCGTCGATCCGGTCCACCCACCCGGCCACGTCGTGCGTCGTCTGCTCCATGGCCCCGGAGTGTGAACCCCCACCCTGACAGTCTCCACAGCTCAGCCAACCGAGGAAGTGTCCTCGGTAACGCTTCGGAACGATCAGCGAAAAGACGGATGCACGTGCTCGCTCCCCGAAAGGCCCCGAATGCTCCCGAACGTCCGTTCCTTCCTGCTCGCGCCAGCAGTTGGCCTGACGGCCATCGCGCTCACGGGCTGCGTCCCCGCGGCCGAGGCCGCGACACCTGAGCCAATAGCCGAGACTTCTCCAGCGGGCCCGCGGCCCGCGGGCAACGGGTTCTACATGTACTGCACGCCGATCAACAGAACCCCGGGGTTCTACTGCAC
>JAKDLE010000366.1 GCA_030453005.1 Pseudonocardia sp.
CCGCACCGGCCGAGCCGGCCCGCTACGCGGACCTCCGGCGGGGGCCCGATCAGGTGCCCGCCGAGACCGTCGCGCGGTGGCGCGCCGAGTTCGCGGGCGCGCGACGCGGGGCCCTGCCCACCACCGGTGGTGGGCGCACGCCGGGCGGGGCGACGGCGCTCGTGACGGCCGGGCTCGACGCCGCCGCGGAGGCCGCGCTGCGGCGGCTCGCCGCCGAGCACCGGGGCTCGCCGTACATGGTGTTGCTCGCCGCCCTGGGAGGCCTGCTCGACGACGGCCGGGGCGAGCCGGGTCGCGCCGACCTCACCGTGTTCGCGGTGCACGACACCCGGAGCCGGGCGGGCCGGGACACCCTGGGGTTCTTCGCCGAGCCGCTCCCGCTGCGGCTGCGGTTCGACCGGTCCGCGCCGCTGGGCGCCGCGGTACACGTGGCCAGGGAGGCGGTGCTCGCCGGCCTGTCCCGCGGCGGCGTGCCGTTCCTGCGGCTGCTCGAGGCCGCGCCCCGGCTGGCCGTCGCGCTCCTGCGCGGGCGCCGCCCGGCCACGCTCGTGCAGTACCTGGCGGCGAGGGACCTGTGGCTGGGCGAGCTGCGGGGGGTGGTGCTGCCGACCTTCCAGGCCGCGGTCCCCGGCGAGGCGCATCCGGCGGTGCTGCCGATCGACCTCGACCTCACCGTCGAGCGGTGCGGCGACGCGCACTCCGTCGCCGCCCTGTACGACCCGGGCCTGTGGTCTCGCTGCGACGTCGAGCGCGCGCTGCACCGCCTGGCCGCGACGCTGGTCGGCGCGGACGCGCACCCGGCACGGCCGCTGGCCGAGCTCGCGCAGGCAGCGGCATGACCGCGCCGGCGGACTGGTTCCCACTGCGGCTGCCCGGCGCCGCCGCCGATCCCGCGCCCGGCGCCCATCACGCGCTGCTGGCCCGCAAGCGCCGCGGGTGCCCGGTCGAGCGGCTGACCTCGTTCGGGCCCGGCGGCGGGGACGTCGTGGTCGTCTACGGGTACGCCGACGTCGCGGGGGTGCTCGCCGACGACGAGCGGTTCTCCCTCGACGTCGTCGACGAGCGCTACGGCGCGGTGCTCGGCCGGTCCCTGGTCACGTTCGGCCCGGCCGCCCGCCGCGCGCTGCGGCGCGCGCGGCACGAGCGGTTCCGGCCCGGGGAGCCCGATCTCGCTCGGCTGCGCGAGGCGGTCGTGGCCGCCCGCCTCGACGCCGTCGCGGCCGCCGAGGGGCCGGTCGACCTGGTGCCGTTGCTGGCGGCGCAGGTCCCGGCCCGGATCGTGACCGCGCTCATCGGCCTCCCGGAGCACGAGTGGGCGGGGGTGGCCGAGCTCGCGGCAGGCGCCGCCGTCCTGCTCGACGAGCCGCGCCGGGCGTTGCGCGCGGCCCGCGCCCTGCGGCGGCGCTTCGCGGCGGTCGGGCGCGACGGGCCGCCCGCCGGACTGCTCGGCACGCTCACCACCGCCGAGGTGGACGGGCGCCCCCTGGACGAGGCGGAGGTGACGGCGTCGCTGCTGCTGCTGGCCTGGGCCGGCACCGAGACCGCGTTCCCGGCGATCCTCAACTGCGTCTACGCCCTGCTCACGCACCCGGACCAGGCGGCGGCGGTGCGCGCCGAGCCCGGGCTGGCGCCGTCCGCGGCCGACGAGGCGCTGCGCTGGGAGGCCCCGGTGCAGGTGACGGCCCGGCGGGCCCGCGTGGACGTCGAGATAGCCGGGACCGCCGTGTCGCGGGGGACGACCGTGCTGGTCCACCTCGGTGCCGCCAACCGCGACCCGCGGGCCTTCGCCGAGCCGGACCGGTTCCGGATCGACCGCACCGACCGGCGCCCGCACCTGGCCTTCGGTCACGGTCCGCACCGCTGCCTCGGCGCGCAGCTCGCGCGGGCCGAGGTGGCCGCGTGCGCGCGCGGGCTGCTCGAGCGCTTTCCGGGGCTGCGGCTGGCGCCGGAGTCCCCACCGCCGCGGGGTCAGGTCGTGCGCAGCCCGCGGCGGCTGCTGGTGTGTACGCGATAGGAGCAGGGAGGAGACCGGATGGGTAGGGTGCGGCTGGCGCCGTCCATGACCTTCGGCGAGGCCGTCGAGGCGGCGACCGGCGCCGCGGGCGACGCCTGGCTCGCCGCCGACGGCGAGCGCGCGACGCTGCGCGAGCTGGTGGACCGCGCCGACGCCCTGGCCGCCCGGCTGCGCGGCGCGGGCGTGCATCCCGGGCAGCACGTCGGGGTGCTGCTGCCCAACGGCGTGCGCTACGCCGAGGCGTTTCTCGCGGTGGTCCGGCTCGGCGCGGTGGTCGTACCGCTGGACCCGCAGCTGCCGGACCGCGAGTTCGACGCCGTCGCGCGGGCGGTCCCGCTGGCGGCGACGCTGGCAGAGCGGCCGAGACCGCTGCCGGGAGCCGTCGCGGGCACCGTCGACGCCGGAGGCTGGCGGCTGCCCGGCACCCCGGAGCGGGGCGCGCCTGCCCGCCCCCGCCGCGACGAGACCGCCGCGGTGTTCCTCACCTCCGGTACCACCGGCGAGCCCAAGCCCGTCCCGCTCACCCACCACCAGCTCGTGCGGCCGCTGGTGGCGCTGCAGCGGCTGCACGCGGCGTTCTTCGCGGGGTCACCGCTGCAGACCGCCGCCCGGGTCGCCACGGTCGGCCGCAGGCACGGCACCCGGCTGCTGCGCGCCGCCGGCCGCCAGACCTGGTGCACGGCCACCCCGTTCCGCGGCATGGCGGGCCACCAGGTGTTCGCGGGATCGCTGCTGCTCGGACACAACCTGGTCACCGCGCGCGCGTTCCACCCCCGGCGCACGCTCGAGCTGGCCGACGCGCACCGGGTCAACGTGCTCGCCTGCACGCCCGCGATGGTCGAGCTCCTGCTGCGCGTCGGCGACGTCGCGCGCTACGACCTGTCCTCGCTGCTGGTCATCGGGGTCGGCGGCGGGCCGGCCGCGCCCGACCTCGTCGAGCGGGCGCAGCGGCGCTTCGGCTGCGCGGTCACCGTCGGCTACGGCTCCACCGAGCTCGGCGGCGGCGTGCTCGCCACCCGCCTGGAGGACTCGCCGCACACCCAGACCCGGACGGTCGGGCGCCCGTTTCCCGGCGCCGAGGTGCGCGTCGTCGACGCCGACGGCGCCGACGTGCCGGCCGGCCGGGCCGGCGAGCTGCTGTGCCGCACCCGCGACGACGGCCCGTGGCTGGCGACCGGCGACCTCGCGCGGCGCGACACGTGTGGCAACGTCGAGATCCTCGGCCGCGCGGACGACCTCGTGGTGCGGGGCGGGCAGAACGTGCACCCGCTGGAGGTCGAGCGCGCCGTCGAGGAGCTTTCCGGGGTGCGGCGGTGCGCCGTCGTCGGCGTCGGGTCCCCGGCCGAGCAGCAGCTGTGGGCGTTCGTCGTCCCCGAGGACGGCCACGAGCTCGGCCCCGACGCGGTGCGCAGGCACTGCCGCACCGCGCTGGCGCCTGCCAGGCAGCCCGACCGGGTGCGGATCGTCCCCGCGCTACCCGTCACCGAGCACGGCGAGGTGCGCCGCAACGTGCTGCGCGCGCAGGCCGGAGAGGAGAACGTATGACGCAGCCGCTGACCTTCGAGGCGTTCCGCGACCACCTGGCCGAACAGCTCGAGCTGGGCGGGCGCCCGCTCGAGCCGCAGCACCGGCTGGCCGACGACCTCGAGCTCGACTCGGTGCAGCGTCTCGAGGCGCTCGTCGCCGTCGAGGAGCTCGGGGTCGAGCTGGCCGACGACTGCGCGGGCCCCGAACAGACCCTCGGCGGGCTGCACGAGCTGTACGTGCGGGAGGCAGGCGGCCCGTCTGCACGGGCCTGACGGATGCGGGCCACGCCGTCGTCACCACCACCGAACTGCTCGGCCCGCCCCGCCGCCGCGCCTGAACGCCATCAGGCCGGCGGGGCACGGCGGGCAAGGCGTTCCGCTCACCCACTGGCGGATCAGCGCCGACGGGGCGACCCCAACCGACTCCTCGGCCTCACTGCGCCCCGTCATCGCCCGCCTCCCTCCTCCAGGTAGCCCACAGGCCGTGGACGCCCCGATCTTCCAGCACGCCGCGACGCTCGGGCCGCCGTGTCCTGGACGGCGGAGGCAGCTGCCCGCGCCGTGTCGGCCGGGACCGGCACGGGGATCTCACGCAGCTGCCGGGCGCCGGCCGCGGCGGCGGCGCCAGCCCGACGCCGTACACGGTGGCCGCGACGAACGCCGCCGCCGCAGGCGGCAGCGGCTTCTCCAGCCAGCGGCTTCTCCAGCAGTCGCAGGCTCAACCGGTAGCCCGACGCGGCGGTCGGCAGCCCGAGCGCCCCGGCGGCCGCGAGCAGGCCGACCGCCGGCGCTGCCGACTTCGCCAACCGCACGCCTCCCGCGCATGGAGGTTCAGCTGTTCGCACCGCGC
>JAKDLE010000367.1 GCA_030453005.1 Pseudonocardia sp.
CACCGCTGTCCGGACCCTGTCCGCGGCCATCGCATCCGGCCGGCGGCAGACAGCGCAGCGACAGCCCCGGCCGCGACTGTGACGCGAAGCGGTCGAGGAGGCCGGCTACACCCTCGCGTCCTGAACGCCGCGCTTCGGCGGAGCCCGGACCCTGCCCCGCCGGAGCGCGGACACCGGCCGGCACCCGCCCTTCCGGCCACCCATCCGCCCAGCCAGGTCGCCGGTTCAGCGGACCGACCGCCTGGTCGATCGCGCCGGTGCCCTGGGGGTGTCCGGTGCCGTGGGATGAAGCAGGGGCGCCAGGGCGAACACAGCCACGGCGACGAACGCCACCTTGCCCGCGACCGCGTCGTGCTCGGCGACCGGTCGCCCCACTGCTCCCTGGGTACCGTCAGGCGGGCTGGGGCTGGCAGTCGTCGTGTGCGAGCCCGCAGCTGCCGCAACCGCAGCTGGTGATCGCAGCGTGCAGGTGGTCGTCGGGATCGATGTCGCAATCGTGGACGCGGGTGATCAGCAGCAGGGCCAGCACGCCGGCGACCGCGGCGGTGAGGGTCAACGCGGACCCGTATCCCAGTACGGCCTGAAGTATGCCGATGCCGGCGTAGCCGAGGCCACCGAGGCCGGCCGCCAGCCCGAGGATCCGTGCGACGGCCGCGGCGGCGGAGGTCTCACCGCGGCGCCTGGCCACCGTCACCAGCAGCGGCAGCGTCCCGGACAGACCGGCCCCCGCGGCGAGCATCACCAGGGGGCTCATCGGTGCCGCGACATGAGGCAGCGCGAGCGAGGCGAGAACCCCGACGCCGACCGCGGCGAGCAGCACGGTCGTGAGACGGGTCCGGCGCGCCCACAGCGCGAGGGCGATGCCACCGAGCGCACCGGCGGCGCTGAAGGCGGCGACGGTGTAGCCCAGCAGCGGATCGGTGGCGTCCACGGTGCGCGCGAGCAGCAACGGGGCGGTGGCGTTCACCGTCACCCCGGTCAGCGAGATCAGGGCGCTGAGGGCGACCGGGACCAGGACGGGCGACGACGAGCGCCGCGGCGGCCGTCCCGAGGAGGCGCCGGACGCGTCGCGGTCTGGCGCCGGGCGGGCCCTCCCTGCGTGCGAGGTGCGGGAGAACAGCAACCCGGCGGTGACGGCCACCAGGACGGCGGCCACGGGCAGCGCGGCGGCCGCACCGAGGGTGTCCACGCCGGTGAGCACGACGATCGGCACCAGCGCCGCCCCGGCGGTGCCGACCGCGGAGAACACCGCCAGCGGCAGCGCCTCGCGCCCCGGCGGCGCCGCCCGGGCGACCATCGCGCCGGCCCCGGGGTGGAACAACGCCGAGCCGAGCCCGCCGACGACCACCGCCACGGCGGCCGCGGTGGTGCTCGCCACGGCGGGCAGTGCCCCGTACCCGGCGGCGGCCAGCAGCGTCCCGGCCACTGCGGCGCGCCCGTCGCCCCAACGCATCGCCATCCGGGCGGTCACCGGCTGCAGCAACGACGCCGAGGCCAGCGCGAGGGCGACCAGCAGTCCCAGGGTGGCGGTATCGGCGCCGATCCGGTCGGCCAGCACCGGCTGCAGCGGAACCAGCACGCCGGTGAGCCCGTCCAGCGCCAGGTGCATGACGCCCAGCGCGATCACCAGCAGGCTCGCCGCGGCCCCGGTTCCCCGGCGAAGGCGTGCCGGTCTCCTCCGGGCCCGACGCCCGGTGGGAGTGCCCGGACCCGGGTCGTGTTCGAGCGAGTCCTGCGTGCGATCGGTGCTCATGATGTTCGTCGGATCCTTCTTGTCGCGATGACAGCCGGGATTCAGCGACCGCTGGGGTCGGACCGCGGGACCGTCCGCGCTCCGCCCACCCCACCGCGCCGACGGCACGGTCCGCGGGGTCGCGCGGGGCCACGGCGAGCGTCGCGTCGCTCCCCGGTCGTCGTCGGGATGAGGAGCGTCCCCAACGGCGCTGTCCGGACGCTGTCCACGTTCCGCTCGCCCGGAACAGCGACCGGACAGCGCCTACGGCGACTGTGTCCCCGTCAGCACACCCGGCAGGCGCCGGCATCGATGCGGAACACGACAAGGGGAACGGCGATGGCCAGGACGACGGACCGACCGGTGACCCGCACACTGCGCGACCGGGCCGCTCGACATCCGCTGGGCGCGTTCATCACGGTCGCCCTGCCCGCCGGATGGCTACTGCTCTCGCTACCGATCGTGCTCGACCTGCCCCGCGAACCGTTCGTACTGGCGACGCTGCTGCTGGCGCTGGTCCTGCCCGCGGTGGCGCTCACGGCGCTCGACGGCGGACGCGGTGCGGTCCGGGCGCTGCTGCGCGACGCGGTTCGCCTACCGCGGCCCCTGTCGTGGGGCCCGGTGGCGGCGCTCGCCCTGCCCGTTGTGGTCTGGCTCGCCGCCGCACCGCTGGGCGCTGCTGTGCCACCGACCCCGAGCGTCCTGGTCGGTTTCGCCGTCGGGCTGGTCACCGGCGCGATCATCATCAACATCTGGGAGGAGGTGGTGTGGACCGGATTCGTGCAGCGTCGGGCCATGGCCCGCTGGGGATCCACCCGTGGCAGCGTGGCGACGGCTGTCCTGTTCGCGGGAATCCACGCCCCGCTGGCCTTCGACGGAGCGCGCACGGGGACCGATGTCCTGGTCGGGCTCGCTGTACTGCTCGGGACCGGCCTCGGGCTGCGACTGCTCATCGCCCACCTCGACACCTGGAGCGGCGGCAGCCTGCTGACCGTCGGCATCCTGCACGCCTCGTTCAACGCGACCGCCGGCCTCGTCGAGCCGGGCCACGACTGGGTCCGGCTGGCCGTGACCGTGGTGCTCGGCGTCGTCGTGACTCTCGCCACCATCGCCCACCGCCGGGCTCGAACCCTTGCACCTTAATACCCCCTAGGGGTATCAACTCCTGCATGTTCTCCCACGGAGGTCCCTCATGAACGACCACGACCACGACCCGCACGCCGGACACGTGATGACCGGTGCGAGGCCACCCCGACCGCCCGACACTGCCGAGCACGGCAGCGAGCACGGCGGCGGCCACGCCGGGCACAGCGACCACGCCGCGATGTTCCGCGACCGGTTCTGGGTGAGCGTGGCCCTCATGGTTCCCGTCGTGTTCTCCAGCCACATGGTCGGCGACCTACTCGGCTACCACGTCCCGTCCTGGGCCGGCTGGATGGCGCCCGTGCTCGGCACCGTCCTGTACTTCTACGGCGGTTGGCCGTTCCTCACCGGCGCGGTCGGCGAGCTGCGTACCCGTCGCCCCGGGATGATGACCCTGGTCGCCATGGCCATCACCGTGGCCGCCGTCGCGAGCGCGCTGACCACGCTGGGCGTCAGCGGGCTGATGCTCGACTTCTGGTGGGAGCTCGCCCTCCTCGTCGTGATCATGCTGCTCGGTCACTGGCTGGAGATGCGGGCGCTGGGCCAGGCGTCCGGTGCGCTGGCGGCGCTGGCCGAGCTGTTGCCCGACACCGCGGAGCGGGTCGACGCCGGCGGCTCCGTGACGTCCGTCGCGCTGGCCGACCTGCGCGTCGACGATGTGGTGCTGGTCCGCTCCGGCGCCCGCGTGCCGGCGGACGGGCAGGTGAGCGACGGCTCGGCCGAGGTGGACGAGTCGACGGTCACCGGCGAGTCCCGGCCGGTGCTGCGCTCGGTCGGTGACCGCGTGGTGGCCGGAACCGTCGCCACCGACTCCGCGATCCGGGTCCGCGTGCAGGCCGTCGGCGACGACACCGCGCTGGCCGGGATCCAGCGGCTGGTCGCCGAGGCCCAGACCTCCAAGTCGCGCGCCCAGGCCCTCGCCGACCGCGCCGCGGCCGTGCTGTTCTACTTCGCCGCCGCCGCCGGTGCGGTCACCTTCACGGTGTGGGCGGCGCTGGGCGACCTGACCGCGGCGGTCGAGCGCACCGTCACCGTCCTGGTGATCGGGTGCCCGCACGCGCTCGGGCTGGCCATCCCGCTGGTCATCGCCATCTCCACCTCGGTGTCGGCGCGGGCCGGGATCCTGGTCAAGGACCGGCTGGCGCTGGAGCGGATGCGGGCGGTGGACGCGGTGCTGTTCGACAAGACCGGCACGCTGACCCGCGGCGAGCCCGCCGTCGTCGCGGTCCTGCCGGTCGACGGGGTCACCGACGCCGAACTGCTGGGCGCCGCCGGCGCGGCCGAGTCCGACTCCGAACACCCACTCGCCCGGGCCATCCTCACCGCCGCCCGCGGGGTCGGGGACATCCCCACCGCGACGGGGTTCCGCTCGATGACCGGGCGGGGTGTCCGCGCCACCGTCGACGGGCGTGACGTCGCGGTCGGCGGGCCCGCCATGCTCCGCGAGCTCGACGTCACCGTGCCCGCCGAGCTCGCCGGATCCAGCGCGACCTGGGCCGGGCAGGGGGCG
>JAKDLE010000368.1 GCA_030453005.1 Pseudonocardia sp.
CGTCCCGCCCACCGATTCCGACCACCGGACCTGTGGTTCGAATCGACCGTCGGTGGCGTGTTCGCCCAGCCCCCGGGCGCGCCACGACGCCAGGATGCGGGCGTCGGCATCGGTGACGGTCGCCAGGCAGCCCCCGACGTCCTGCACGATCGCGGCCGCCACCGCCCCGAGCCGGGCGTGGATCCCGTCGTGGCGAGGGGTCGCCCGGCCGTGCTGCCGGTGCTCCCGGCTGATCGGGTGCACCGGATCGAGTTCGTGCACGTCGCGGCACCGCCGCCACGACAGCAGGATCGCCGGCGGGAGCGCAGCGGCGGCGGGCTCGTCGTCGCCCCCGACGAAGTGCTCCCAGGCGGCCAGTGTCGCGGCACGCCGGCGCGCAGCGTCGCTCACGGCGGGACCCGAACGGGCGACGTCGCTGCGCATGCACTGCTCCTTTGCAACGCGCCGGCTCCGTGGCGCAGAGCCGGCCCCTCCTCAGCGCACCCGGAAGCGGTGCCGCTCCCCGGCGTCGTGCGGCGACTCGGTGAGCACGCCGTATCCCTCCATCGACTTCGTGAACGGGAACGGGTCGCAGTCGACGAAGACGTCCGGGGTGAACTCCGGGTCGGCCAGCACGCCCCAGGCCTTGCGGCGCTGCATACCCAGGTTGCCGGCGTCGTAGAGCGGAAACGCGACCGCCTCGCGGTAGAACTTCTCCATCGCGAACTTCCGGTCGAGCGCGTTGACCCCGACGATGCGCATGCAGTCGAAGACCACGTTCTGCATGAGATCCCCGCAGAACACCTTGTTCATCGCGCCCAGCGCGTGGCCCTCGCTGTCGTGCTTGTCCATGTAGTGCGCGGCCTTCCAGCACAGGTAGCGGCCGGCCTCGATCTTGGCCGCGACCTCGGCGAGGAGGTGTCCGACGGCCTGGTGGTTGATGATCGGCGACGAGCCCCCGCCGGTGTAGGTCTTGGCCCACTTCAGTGCGAACTCGTAGGCACCTCGGGCGACGCCGACCGCCGCGATGGCCGCGATCGGCCCGGACCAGGTGAAGTTGCGGTTGAGGACGAGGTCGCCGTCGCCCTCGGCGAGCAGGTTCTCCTCCGGGATGCGTACGTTGCGGAAGGTCATGGTGACGTTCTGACACGTCCGCAGGCCGATTTTGTCGATGACCTCGTACTCGATGCCGGGCGTCCCACGCTCGACGAGGATGGCGCTGAGGCCGTCCCGGCCGCCCTTCGTACGGTCGGTCCGCACGATGCACAGGTTGACGTCGGCGCCACGCAGGTCCCAACCGCCGGAGTTGCACGGCCAGTGCTTCTCACCGTTGAGGACGTACTCGCCGTTGGCCTTATCCTGCGCTGCCATGAGCTGGATCCCGGCCGACGGGTCGGGATGGTCGAAGTTCGCGGTGCCGCCGCGCTCGCTGACCACCCAGCCGCCCAGATGGTCCATTGTGGCGCAGTCCGTGGCCGCGCCGATCCACTTCTCGCACTGTTGCTCGGTGCCGAACCAGGTCAGCGGCATGAGGGCGAGGCCGTTGACCAGGAGGATCGTGGGGAATCCGGCGTCGACCGCGCACAGCTCCTCGGTGAGGATCATCATGTCGACGTTGCTCGCCCCGTTGCCGCCGTACTTCCGGGGGAGGAAGCACGTGGCCAGACCCATCGCGTAGACCTGCTCGAAGGCCGGCTTCATCGCGGCGAACGCCGCCTGCGCGTCGCGTAGCGCGTCGGCCCGCTCCGCCGCGGGCCGCAGGACCTCGCGGGCGAACTCGCGGACGTCGTACTTCAGCTTCCGCTGGCGGGCGGTGAGCTCGAAGTCGATCGACACAGTTCCTCCTCAGGGTGCCGCTCCGATCAGGCAGCGCCGCTTCCGATCAGGCAGTGCCGGCCTGGCCGACGAGGCCGAGCGCGCCGCGCAGGCCGTCGTCGTTGGCCGCGATGTCGTCGAGCGTGGCGAGGTCGAGGACGGCGAAGTACGAGTCGAGGGCCTTCGCGAAGACGCTGCGCGCACCGCATACCCCGGCCACCCGGCAGTAGCGGGCCGGGCCGAGGCACTCGACGACGGCGAAGTCGTCCTCCATCGCACGGATCACCTCGCCCACGGTGATGCTGCCCGGCTCACGGACCAGCCGGACGCCGCCGCCGCGTCCCCTGCTCGTCTCCACCAGACCCGCGGCACCCATCCGCTGGACGACCTTGTCGAGATGGTTGCGGGAGATGTGGTGTGCGGCGGCGATCTCCGCGGTGGACCCGCGGTGCCCGGGGGCGACGCGCAGGAACATCAGGACGCGCAGCGCGAAATCGGCATGCTGAGTGTGCCTCATCGTCGGCTCGACTCGCTGCCGGAGCGAGCGTGGTCGGCGCGCGGCTCACCCGATCGGCCGCCCCCGACGACACGTGGCTCGGTGATGGCCATGTCGCCGCCTCGTAGTCAGGCATCTAAATCCGTAGGCCGCATACTACTTTGGGCCGCTCCGTGCGGGCAAGGCTTGGCATCCGCACGCCGTCCTGCCGGCACGCGGAGCTGCTCCGGGCCCCGGCGGGCGAGCTGCGCTGCGTTGTGCTGGTCGGCCCTGCGGGGGGTCGGCAAGACCTGCCTGGCCGGGCAGCTCGCAGGGCGGGACGTCACGACGCTGTCGGCACGGGCCTCCCCGCCGGGGAACGAGCTCGGCGTTCGGGCTGTGGGTCGAGGTGCTCGAACGGCACCTGCGGGCGCTGCCCGCTCCGCTCGAGCGCATCGAGCGGCCCGCATCAAGCGGCTATGCGAACAGGTCCTGGGCCGAGGCCGCGGTGGCCGCCCGGCGTACCCAGGCGTCGAGCTGGTCGAGATCGCGGCACCCGGTGATCCGCACCCGGACCTCGTCGGCGACGTCGACGCCGCGGGCCTCCAGCACGGCCAACACGGCCCGCGCCTCACCCTCCGCACGGCCGGCCGCCTCGCCCTCCGCACGGCCGGCTGCCTCGCCCTCCGCACGGCCCTCGGCGACGTAGCGGCGGGCGAACTCGCTCTGGTACTCGTAGGTGGCGGTCACCAGTGCCTCCAGGTAACGGCCCGCCGCCGCAGGCAACGCGGCGAGCACGATGTCACAGTACAGCGCGGCGCGGTCGGGATCGACGGCCGCGAACGCGCCCAGCAGCGCGTCGAGCACCAGGCCGCGGGCTGGGTCCCCGCCGTGGGCGATCGCGGAGAGCACCGCCAGCTCCGGTGCCCGCGCGGCGTGCGTCGGGTCGGTCACGACCGGGACCAGCTGCGGGCCCAGCACCAGCGGCGCGAGGGTCGCACCGGGCCCGAGCTCGATCGGGATGGCACACCAGCGGGCGACGGTGGGGTCGAGGCAGACGACCAGCAGCACCGCGGGGCAGCGCAGCCGCCCGCGCAGACCGGCGAGGTAGATCGGCCAGGTCCACCGCTTGGCCGGGTCGCGGTTCAGCTGGATCTCGACGATCACCGCAAGCACCGGTGCCTGCGCGGCGGTGAGCACCACGACGGTGTCGGCGCGGTACTCGGGGGCGGGCAGCTCGGTGAACGCTGCGGGTTCGACCCGGGTGCTGTCGTGGTCGGGAAGCGGCACCGCGAGCGGGCCGGCGAGCAGCTCGGTGGCCAGCGCGGGCCGGGTTCGGAACATCTCGACCAGCACCTCGTGCAGGCTCGACGGCATACGGCGACGCTACGGGCGGGCACCGACAGAACCGGGCCGGGCCGGTTCCCGGTCCCGCCGAGCCGCCGCGTCGTGCTCCGTGCACGCCGCCCGCCGGGCGGGCTGTGCCGCCCTCCGGGCGTCGGCGCGCGGGCGGGCAGTCAGTACAACTGCTCGGCGACGGGTCGCGGTGCGGTCGTCGGCGGTAGCGGGCAACGAAATCGAGCAGCGGCGGCGACCCCGCACGGCCTGGCGGGGCGACCCCGCCGGCCCCGGCCGGCATGGTGGACCAGGTGGTCGCACCCCTCGACGTCCCGCTCGACGAGCTCCGCCGCCGGCGCAGCGCGAAGTGGACGACCTTCCCACCCGACGTGCTGCCACTGCCCGTCGCCGAGATGGACGTCCGGCTCGCGCCGCCGATCACCGCGGCGCTGCGCGCCGCCGTCGACGACTCCGACACCGGCTACACCGGCGACCTCGCACCACTGCTCGCCGCGTTCGCGGCCTTCGCCCGCCGCCGGTGGTCCTGGCCGGTCGAACCGACGGACGTGCGCGCGTGCGCCGACGTCGCGACCGGCGCCACCGAGATCCTGCGGCTGCTGGTCACGCCGGGCGAGACCGTCGTGCTCATGCCACCGCTCTACCCACCGGTCCGACGCTGGATCCAAGCGGTCGGGGCGCACCCGGTCGCAGTGCCGCTGCTCGACCCCACAGGAGCCGCCCGCC
>JAKDLE010000369.1 GCA_030453005.1 Pseudonocardia sp.
CGGACTGCGGCCGGCTGAACCACTGCGTCTGCTGAGCGACCCCGCCGTGCAGCGGGGTGATCGCCGATGGCGTCGGTGGCCCCGCGGGCCACGGCGGTGCGGCCGGTGACCTCCGCCGGTGACGACGGTCACCGGCCGGTCTCCGGCCATGGGCCGCCGAGCCGGACCGAGGACTCCAGCATCAGGGCGTGCACGAACGCCTGGGGCAGGTTGCCGCGGAGCTGGCGCTGGGCGACGTCGTACTCCTCGGAGAACAACCCCGGTGGGCCGCACGCGGCGCGGTTGCGCTCGAACCAGGTCCGCGCCGCGAGCTCGTCGCCCTGCTGGTGGGTGGCCATGGCCATCAGGAACCCGCACAGCCCGAACGCGCCCTCGGCCTCGCCGAGCGGGCGGGCGTCCTGGCGGAACCGGTAGACGTAGCCCTCCTCCCCCAGCTCCTCGCCGACCGCGTGCACGGTGGCCCGCGAGCGCGGGTCGGTGGCGGGCAGCGCCCCGCGGATCGCGGGCAGCAGCAGGGCCGCGTCGACCCGCGGATCGTCGGGGGCACGCTGCCAGCGGCCCGAGGGGTGCAGGCAGTCGGCGGTGTCGGCGACGACGGCGTCGGCCAGCGCGTCCCAGGACCCGGCGTCGGCGGGGGCGGCCCCGGCGGCGGCGACCGCCCGCAGCCCCGCGGCGCAGATCAGCCGGGAATGCGCCCACCGCCGGTCGTCGAGCTCCCACAGCCCGGCCTCCGATTCGCCCCGGCGGGCCTCGATGGCGGCGACGGCGACGGCGACGGCCTTGTGGTGGTCGGTGTCGAGCCGGTCGTGGCGGGCGGCGGCGGCGAACAGCAGCAGCGCCTCACCGAACGTGTCGAGCTGGTGCTGGGCGTTGACGTGGTTGCCGAGCACGGCCTTCCCGCCGGGGTAGCCGGGCAGCCCCAGCGGCCGCTCGTCGGGCACCGCACCGCCCGCGATCGTGTAGGCCGGTCTCAGGTTCGGGCCGTCGTCGAGCAGGCGCTGCGCGACGAACCGCACGGCGTCGTCGAGCAGACGGTCCGCGCCGGCCGCGGCGGCGGCCTGCCCGGCGTAGCACTGGTCACGGATCCAGACGTAGCGGTAGTCGTAGTTGCGGCCCTCCTGGGCCCGCTCGGGCAGGCCCATCGTCGCGGCGGCGACCATCCCACCCCCGGAGCTGGTCAGCCCGCGCAGCACCGCGCAGGCGTGCCGGGCGTCGCGGGGCGCGATGCTGCGACCCAGCGCGGGCATGACCTCGCACCACGCGGTCTCGGTGGCCGCCCACAGCTTCGCCGCGTCCGGTGCGCCACCGTCGAGCGTGGTGTCGGAGACCTCCAGGACCAGGTCGTGCTGGCCCCCCTCGGGCACGGTGAGGGTGGCGGCCAGGCGCCTGCCGGCGCGACCGTCGCCGTGCACCTGCATGTCGGGGCCACCGGTGAAGCGGATGCGCAGGTCACCGGCCCGGCCCTGCCAGCGGCCGGTGGAGTCGTCGCGGCGCAGGTCGCGCAGGTGGTGGCGGCCGAAGCCTGCGGCGGGCTCCAGTACGACGTCCACCTGCGCGTCGCCCCGGACGGCGAGGATGCGGCGCAGGACCACCGCGCGGTGCGGATCACCGGGGAACGCGAGCGCCTCGCGGCATTCGACGATCCCGGTGTCGGTGACCCACCGGGACCGCCAGATCAGGCTGCCGTCCTCGTAGTACCCGCCCCAGACGAACCGCCCGGTCGGGGTCACGCCGTACGCGCCGGAGCCGCCGATCAGCGAGGAGAACACCGCGTCGGAGTCCCACCGCGGCGCGCACATCCACACGACGTCGCCCTTCGGACCGATCAGGATGCCGCGCTCGCCGTCGGCGAGCAGCGCGTACTCGCGCAGTACCCGCGGCGGGAACATCGCGGCGGTGTCGGTGCTGGTCATGCTGGCCTCCCCGGCTCAGATCCCTGCGGCGTTGGCGTAGAACTGCTGGTCCTCGCGCCACCAGCCCGCCGACGGCGAGGCGGTAGCCGACGAAGCCGGTGGCGGCCGACTCCTCGTACTCCGCGCCGGTCGGCGGGTAGCCGTTGATCCGGTGGTAGGGCGAGATGTCGCGGCGGGTGAACCGTTGCCGCGAGCGGAACGTCCGGGAGATCACCTTCTCGGACGGGTCGACGACGGCGCCGAGCAGGCGCTGGGAAGAACTCGGGCACGGCTCAGCCCCCGAGGGTCCGCATCCGGTCCGCGAGCCGCGAGGCCAGCGCCATGATCGTCAGCGCCGGGTTGGCGGCGCCCTGGGTCGGACACACCGACCCGTCGGCGACGAACACGTTGGGCACGCCCCAGATCCGGTGGTCGGCGTCGACGACGCTGTGCTCGGGTGCGGTGCCCATCCGGGCGCCGCCCACGAGGTGGGCGAAGCGCCCGATGGTGAGCACGTCCTGGGCGTCCGCGGCGTCCAGGATGTCGCCGATGACCTTCGTGGAGTAGGCCATGTTGGCCTTGTCGTTGTCGGTGAGCGTGTAGTCCATCCGGGCCACCGGCTGGCCGTAGGGGTCGGTGTCCTCGGCCAGGGTGATCCGGTTGTCGGGGTGGGCGAGCAGCTCGTTGAGCACTCCGATGGTGGCCCAGTGGTTGTAGTCGCGCATGTACTCGCGCAGCGCCCGGCCCCAGTGCCCGTCGGCGAGCACGTGCTCGGCCCACCCGATCGGCATCGGCGACACCGTCTGGATGGAGAACCCGCGGGCGAACCCCCGGGAGCGGTCGGTCTCGTAGAACTGCTCCGAGGAGATCTCCGGGGGCGGGCCCTTGTACATCCGCAGCTCCTCGGGCCAGCGGCCCGCGCTCTGGGTGGCGCCCTGCACCATGACGTACCGGCCGACCTGGTCGTCGCCGTTGCCCAGCCCGTGGGGGTGGCGGCGGCTGGTGGAGGCGAGCAGCAGCCGCGGCGTCTCGATCGAGTAACCGGCCACGGCCACGGCGCGGGCGCGCTGCATCCGGCGGGCGTCCCTGTCGGCGTAGACCACGCCGAGCGCCCGGCCCGTGTCGTCGTCGATCTCGATGCGCAGCGCCATCGAGTCCGCGCGGATCTCCACGTCGTGGGCGAGCGCGTCGGGCAGGTGCGTGACGTACGGGCTGGCCTTCGCGTTGACCTTGCAGCCCTGCAGGCAGTAGCCGCGGTAGATGCAGTGCGGTCGGTTGCCGAAGGTGCCGTTGACGATCCCGACGGGCCCGACGCGCATCTCGATGCCGAGCTCGTGGGCACCGTGCCAGAGCTTCTGGGCGGCTCCGGAGATCGGGTGCGGGGAGAAGGGGTAGCTGTGCGGGTGGCCCCAGGGCCAGTCCTGCCCGGCGACCGGCAGCTCACGCTCGACCCGCTCGTAGTGCGGACGCAGGTCCTCGTAGTCGATCGGCCAGTCCGCGCCGACCCCGTCACGGGTGTACGTGTCGAAGTCCGAGGGGTGGAAGCGCGGGGTGTAGCCGGCGTAGTGCACCATCGATCCGCCGACCCCGCGGCCGGAGTTGTTCTTGCCCAGCTCGATCGGGTCGTCCCCGCCGATGATCCGCTTCTGCGTCCAGTACAGGTCGTGGGAGCCGGCCTCGTCGGAGACCCAGTCGTCGTCCGGGTGCCAGAACGGTCCGGCCTCGAGGATGACGATGCGCCATCCCGCTCGAGCCAGCCGTTGGGCGAGCACGGAGCCGCCGGCTCCGGCACCGACGATGACCAGGTCGACCTCATCATCGTCGTCGTAGCTGCACATGGTCTCCTCGCCGGGCAGCTGCCGGGAGTGGACGTCCAGGAGGAACCGGGAGTCGTTGTCGAGCGGGCCGACCGATCCCTTGAGCAGGCTCTTCAGGCTCATTCGAACTCCTCCGGGTGGAGGTCGACCATGCGGGCGGCGTCCTCCGAGCCGGCCCCGGGGGTCTCGAAGGGCTCCAGCGTGCCGACCGGCCCGCGTCGCATGTACCCGCGGGGGTAGGCCGGGCCGCCGAAGCCGATCTCGTTCCACGCCCAAGGATGGGAGTAGAAGCCGGAGAGGATGGAGCGCATGCACACCGACCACGCCCGCGCCGTGTTGAGCCGGTCCCAGGACCCACCGGCCAGACGGCCCGCGGCGAGCTCGCCGACGACGTCGTTGCGGGTCTCCTCGCCGGCATCGGCGAAGCGCACCGCGGAGCGGTTCAGGGCGGCCTCGTCCAGGCCGGCCAGGACCAGGCGCCACGTGTCACGGTCGTCGGGCATGTCGGCGTACTGGTAGCCGTCGAGCTTCCCGTCGGCCAGCTTGGCGTCCACGAACTCGGCCACCGGTACGCGCGGCTCGCTCTCCTGGGCCATGCAGGTGTCGCAGAAGGCCCGCAGGGTCGGCTCCTCG
>JAKDLE010000370.1 GCA_030453005.1 Pseudonocardia sp.
GGCTCGCCCTGGAAGAAGGCGGAGTAGCCGAGCAGCGTCAACGCCACGTAGAGCAGGGTCGGTGGGCCCTCGGCGCGGTACCGGTCGGCCAGCGCGGAGACGACCGCGTCGAGCTCGGCGAGGCGCCCGGTGCTCAGCAGACCGGACGCACCCCCGATCTCCGTGAGCGCGGCGGCGTGATCCTCGCCGCTGCGGCGGAGCCAGGCCACCGCCTCGGCTGAACACTCCGCCAGAGCCTCTCCGTCGTCGTCGAGTTGAGCGCGCAGGTAGCGGATCAGGGCGTGGTCGGGCTCCCCGTAGCGCCCGACGAGACGCTCGAACCCGTCGCGGTCCCCGATCTGCAGGTCTACGTACCGGGCGACGCCGCGGCCACCGTCGCGAGCGTCGTCGCAAACGCGTCACTGGTCCGGCTGAGCTTCGTGGCCGACCTCGTCGACGCGGTGTTCCTCCTGCTCACCGTCATGGCCCGCTACCACCTGCTGCAGCACGTCAGCAAGGTCGTCGCCCGCGCCATGGTCATCTTCGTGGTGGTGGCCGTCGCCATCAAGGCCCTCAACCTGGTCACCCAGCTCCAAGCCCTGCTCGTCGCGACGGAACCGGCCTACACCGGGGCCTTTGGCGCAGCAGGCTCGGACGCGATGGTGCTGCTGCTGCTCGACCTCCAACACAACGGGTACCTCGTCGCGCAGGTCTTCTTCGGCCTGTGGCTGTTCCCGCTGGGGCTGCTGGCCTACCGGTCGGGCATGTTCCCGCGGGCGCTCGGTGTCGTGCTGATGGCCGGGACCGTCACCTACCTCCTCGACGTCGCGCTGCAGTTCCTCGCTCCCGCGCTCGCCGACGCGGTCAACCCCGTCGTCGTGGTGGTGGTGACCCTCAGCGAGGTCTCGATGCTCGCCTATCTCCTGATCAAGGGCGTCACGACGGTGCAGGCACCCCCGCACGTCGACCCCGCACTCGTCACGACCTGAGCGGCGCCGCTCCTGCGCACCCGGCGCCCGCCACACTCAGACCTCGGCGCCGGCCGGCATCGCCCCGATCTGGGTCAGGAACGTGACGTCGTCGAGCCGATTCCAGCGCTCGGCGCATCGCCCGCCGGAGAACCGGAGGATGGTGATGCCCTCGGCGTCGATCCGCGCCCCACCGGCGGGTACCCCGAACAACTCGCCGCTGTGGGTGCCGGTGAGCGTGAACCGGACCGCGACCCGGTCCCCATCGGCCAACAGGTCCTGCGCGGAGATGACGGCGTCGGGAACCCCGGCCCGCAGGGCCCGGAAGAACCCGGCGATGCCGTCGCGGTCCGGCGCGAAGGCCGCCGGGAACCCGTGGAACACCGCATCGGGGGCGTAGAGCGTGGTGACGTAACCGTCGACGTCGCCCTCGTTGAGCAGCTGGACGGCCGTGGCGATGGTGCTGGCGTGGTCGGACATGGTGAGTGATCTCCTTCGTCAGATGCGGTGAGCAGTGGTCGGCCCGGTCATGGGCCGGCCCTCGGCCATCCAGGCGTCGAGCCCGCCGTCGAGGTGGGCCACATCGCGGTAGCCGAGCTCGTGCAGCGAGCGGACGGCGAGGGCGGAGCGGGACCCGGTCGAGCAGTAGACGACCACCCGCCTGCCGGGTACGAACCCGTCGACGTGCTGGGGTTGCCGCTGTCGGCGTGGAACTCAAGCAGGCCGCGCGGGACGAGCACCGCGCCGGGGATGGCGCCGTACGCGGTCTCGGCGGGCTCGCGGACGTCCACGAGCAGCACGCCGAGCCGGTCGAGCTCCGCCGCCAGGTCCG
Source organism: Pseudonocardia sp. (assembly GCA_030453005.1). Lineage (GTDB taxonomy): Bacteria > Actinomycetota > Actinomycetes > Mycobacteriales > Pseudonocardiaceae > Pseudonocardia. Next base: position 1,780 of record JAKDLE010000370.1, read on the forward strand.
CGGGCTCGAGGTTCTCGATACCCGCCCTGGCCGCGATCACGATCTCCCGGATTCCAGTCATGGCCACCTCCCCGCGGTCGGTGTCCAGCAGGTGCTGGACGGACGGGACGGTGTCAGGCCGGTGTTCCTGGAACGTTCCCGGCGCAGCGGGCCTCGTCGAGCGGGTGGCCTGCGGCGCGGAAACCCTCGGCCGCCGCACGGAAGCGGGCGACGGCCTCGTCGGCGTGCCCCCTCGCCATCGCGAGGTGTCCCTGGACCTCATCGAACGCGGCGTCCCACGCGGGCAGCCGCATCACGACGGTGGCCAGCGTCTCGGTGGCCGCGCCGTAGGCGGAGGCGCGGTCCAGGTCACCGGCACGCGCAGCAGCGATGGATGCGGGGACGGCGAGCGTGATCCGGCAGCCGGGGCACGTCTCCAGCGGCCCGCGGACACCCAGCTCGGCCTCGTCCACCATGCGCAGGGCGGCGGCGGGATCGGCGGCGGCGGTGATCCGGGTCCCGTAGATGCGGTCCAGGAGGTGGAACCCGACGCCGGACTCGCGTGCGACGGCGAGCGCCTCGTCGAGCAGCACGCCCGCCGCGGCCGGGTCGCCCCGGTGCAGCGCGACCTCGGCCCGACGCTGCAGCGCCAGCGCCTCACCGGTGGAGCCCCCGATGGCCCGGCTGAGCCCGGCCGCCTCCCGGAGGTCGTCGTCTGCCCCGTCCAGCGCGCCCGAGAGCAACTTCGCCTCCCCACGCAACGTCAGGGCGAAGGCACGGCCCCGGGCGGCTCCGAGCCGTTGCGCCTCAGCGAGGAACGCGTCGGCGAACGCCACCACGTCGGGGTAGGGCCGGGCGCCGTAGAGCAGCCGCTGGGTCATGCAGAGGTGCCCGTCGAAGACGCTGATCGCCAGCTCGCGCAGCGCATGCGTGTCGAGCAGGTCCGTCCAGACGCTGCTGCGCAGGTCGTCGCGGGCGTGGGCAGCAGCGGCCTGCGCCCAGGACGCCACCACGAGGGTCGTGCGGTCGCCCGACTCCAGGGCCAGCTGGCGGCACTCGGCCGCCTTCGCGGAGCCGAGCGCTGGATCCGCGAAACCCATGACGGCCGCGCCGCTCAGCGCCAGCGCCTGGGCGAGACGGCCTGCCACCGACGCGGGTTCGAGCCCGTCCAGCGTCCGCAGCGCACCCGGGGGATCACCCTGCTTGATCTCGGCGAGCGCCTGCATCGCCCGCAGGTCGTGCGACTCCGGCGCGTCGACGACCCGCGCGGCGACCGCGTAGGCGGCGGGGGCCCGGCCGTCCCCGAGCGCGTCGAGGACCTCGGCCCGCAGCCGCAACGCCTCGGCGTGCTCCGGCCGGTGATCCAGCAGCGCGTCGAGCCGGCCCAGCGCGTCGGCGAAGGCGCCGACCGCGATGGCCCGGCGGGCCGCCGTGAGCAGCCAGGGAACCGCGTCGTCCGGGCGGCCTCCGTCCAGCCAGTGCCGGGCGACCAACGTCGGGGCGGCCCCGGCGGTCGCCAGCCGGCGGGCGGTGTCGCGGTGGATCGCGATCCGGTGGTGCGGCGGGACCTGCTCGATGAGCGCCTGGCGCACGAGGTCGTGCCGGAAGCGGTAGCGGGCCCCGGCGACGACCAGCGTGCCGGCGGCGAGCGCGACGTCGAGCAGTGCGAACGCCTCGGGCTCGGTCAGCCCGGTCAGCGTGGGCACGTCGACGGGGTCCAGGTCGTCACCCGCGACCGCCAGCCTGCGCAGCAACGCGGCCGCGACGTCGTCGAGGTCGAGGAACCGCTCGGTGATCGCTTCCCACGCCGACGGTGCGACGGTCGCGTCGGCGGACGATCCGATCCCACGCGTCAGCTCCAGCGCGAAGAACGGGTTGCCCTGCGCCATCGCGACGACCCGGGCGAGCACGGCGGGGTCCGGCATCCGGCCGGCCCCGGACTCCACGACCAGCGCGACCTCGGCGGGTTCGAGCGGGCCCAGGTCGATCCCGGCGCAGCGGCCGGACCGGTCGAGGCCCGCGACCGTCCGGATCAACGACGGCGGGGCGACCTCGGCCCGGAACGCGACGACGCCGAGGAACGGGACACCGCCGACCCGGGCCAGCTGCCCCCACGCCTCGGCCGTGGCGTCGTCGGCCAGGTGCGCGTCGTCGACGACCAGCAGGACACCAGCGACGTCCCGGCACGCCGCGATCAGCCGGTGCACGGCTCCGACCACCATGTGCCGGGTGAGCCCGCCCTCGTGCGGCGGCGCCGGTGCGGCCAGCGGCGTGAGCTCGGCGAGCGTGGAGCGTGCCGCCGCCGGGAGCGCGTCGAGCAGGGCCCGATCGCGGGCGATCAGCTGCTCCACGGCCGCCACCAGGGGCGCGTAGGCGTCCCGCGCGGGCGTGGCGGCCACCGTCACGACCAGCCATCCCCGCTCCCCGGCCGCCGACGCGAGGTGGCGGCACAGCGTCGTCTTACCGATACCGGCCGGGCCGCGCAGGACCAGCGCACCCAGCTCGCCCCGCTCGGCCGACCGCAGGGCCGCGGCCACCCGGGCGAGCTCGACCTGCCTGCCGACGACGGCCGTCTC
>JAKDLE010000371.1 GCA_030453005.1 Pseudonocardia sp.
CGGCGGTCTGCGCCTGCAGCAGCAGCCGCTGCACCACGCCGATCTCGGTCTCCGAGCCGAAGCCCCCGGCGACGAGCGCGGCGAAGTCGCGGGCCTTGAGCTCGGCCTCGCGCGTCATCTCCCAGGCCGCCGACCAGCACAGGGTGCGCGGCAGCGGCTCGGCGATGTCACCGATGCGGTCGATCAGGGTGACCAGTGAGTCGGGGTCCAAGCGCAGCGCGCAGTAGGTGAGGTCGTCGTCGTTGACCAGCACGAGCTTCCCGCGCGGGACGCCGACCAGCTCGGGAACGGCGGTGCGGCCGGTGGCGACGTCGATCTCGACCCGTTGCGTTCGGACGAGCTTGCCGCTTTCACGATCCTCGTCGTAGACGCCCACCGCGATGCGGTGCGTCCGGAACTCCCCGGCGCCCGGACGGGCCCCACCCTGCACCACCTCGAACCGGGTGAACGCGCCGCCGGCGTCGGTGTCGAACGACGGGCGCAACAGGTTGAGCCCGGTGGTGCGCAGCCACTGCGCGCCCCAGTCGGACAGGTCGCGGCCGCTGGACTCCTCCAGCGCGCCGAGCAGGTCGTCGAACGTGGCGTTGCCCCACGCGTGCGCGGTGAAGTAGCTGCGCAGCCCGGCCAGGAACGGCTCCAGCCCGACGTAGGCTACGAGCTGCTTGAGCACGCTCGCGCCCTTGGCGTAGGTGATGCCGTCGAAGTTGACCTCGACGGCCTGCAGGTCGGGGATGTCGGCCGCGATCGGGTGCGTCGACGGGAGCTGGTCCTGGCGGTAGGCCCAGCTCTTCTCGACGTTGGCGAAGCTGGTCCACGCCTGCGTGTACTCGGTGGCCTCGGCCATCGCGAGCACGCTGGCCCAGGTGGCGAACGACTCGTTGAGCCACAGGTCGTCCCACCAGGTCATCGTGACGAGGTCGCCGAACCACATGTGCGCCATCTCGTGCAGCACGGTCTCGGCGCGCCGCTCGTACACCGAGCGCGTGACGCGCGACCGGAAGACGTAGTCCTCCAGGAACGTCACCGCACCGGCGTTCTCCATCGCGCCCGCGTTGAACTCCGGCACGAAGAGCTGGTCGTACTTGCCGAACGGGTACCGCACGCCGAAGTGGCGGTGGTAGAAGTCGAAGCCCTGCTTGGTCTCGGTGAACAGGCGCTCGTGGTCCATGTGCGGGGCCAGCGAGGAGCGGCAGAAGATCCCGAGCGGGATACCGTCGTGCTCGTCACGCCACACCGCGTACGGCCCGGCGATCAGGGCGACCAGGTAGGTGCTCATGATCTCGCTGGTGGCGAACCGGTGGACGGTCGACCCGCCCGGCCCGTCGGTCGTCTCCTCGACGGCGGCGTTCGTGACCACCTGCCAGTCGGCGGGGGCGGTGACCGTCGCCTGGTAGCGGGCCTTGAGGTCGGGCTGGTCGAAGCAGGCGAACATCCGCTTCGCGTCGGCCGTCTCGAACTGTGAGTAGAGGTAGACGCCGCCGTCGACGGGGTCGACGAAGCGGTGCAGGCCCTCGCCGGTGTTCATGTAGCGGCCCAGCGCCTCGACGCGCAGCTCGTTGTCGGCCCGCAGCCCGGGCAGCGCGATGCCGTCGTCCTCGCGGTAGCCGGACACGTCGAGCGCGGTGCCGTTGAGCGTGGCCGAGACGACGTCCGCGGCGACCAGGTCGATCCAGCTGTCCGCGCCCGGCTCGGCGCAGGCGAACCGGACGGTGGTCGTGGTGGTGAACGTGTCCGAACCCGGCCTGCCCCCTCCGTCGGTCAGGTCGATCTCGACGCGGTAGTCCGCGACGTCCAGCAGCGCGGCGCGGCGCTCGGCGTCGGAACGGGTCAGGTTGGGCGGGGCCATGCGTGGGGGTCGACCTTCTCTCGGCGGCACGTGTCCGCCATCCCATCACACGGGCAGGCGGTGCGCCCGGGAATCCCGGTCGCGGTGCGGGGGGTTGTCCACAGTATGACCCGTACCGAGAGGATCCGTGTCGACTTCTGGTTCGACCCGCTGTGCCCCTTCGCCTGGATCACCTCCCGCTGGATGCTGGAGGTGGAGCAGGTCCGCGACGTCGACGTCGAGTGGCACGTGATGAGCCTGGCCGTCCTCAACGAGGGACGCGACCTGTCCGAGGACTACCAGGAGTCGATGAGGAAGGCCTGGGGCCCGGTGCGCGTGGCCGTGGCGGCGGCGCAGCACAAGGGACCCGACGTGCTGCTCCCGCTCTACACCGCGATGGGCACCCGCATCCACAACCAGGGCGACAAGGACCTCGACGCGGTGATCGCCGGGGCGCTCGCCGAGCTCGGCCTGCCCGAGTCGCTGGCCGAGGCCGCCACCTCCACCGAGTACGACGAGGAACTGCGCGCGAGCCATCACCGCGGCATGGACCCGGTCGGGTTGGACGTCGGTACGCCCGTCATCCACCTCGACGGGATCGCGTTCTTCGGGCCGGTGCTCACCCGGATCCCGAAGGGCGAGGAGGCGGGCCGGGTCTTCGACGGCAGTCGCCTGCTGGCCGGCTACCCCCACTTCTTCGAGCTCAAGCGCACCCGCACGGGCGACCTGAAGTTCGACTGACCCCGCCCCGGCGGGTCAGGAGCGGGCGATCACGACGTCGCGCAGCACGCCGGTCTCCAGCTCCATCTCCCGGACGCGGTGCTTCACCAGGTCGCCGATGCTGACCAACCCCACGAGGCGGCCGCGGTCCAGCACCGGAAGGTGCCGGTAGCGGCCCGCGGTCATCTGCGCCATCGCGTGCGCCACGGTCTCGTCCGGGGCGCACGCGTGCACGCGGAGGGTCATGATCTCGCTGACGGGCAGGCCCAGCAGCGCGGCGCCGTGGCGACCGAGCGCCCGGACGATGTCGCGCTCGGACACGATGCCGCGGACCGCCCGGTTCTCGTCGCACACGAGCACCGCGCCGACCCGGAGACGGCCGAGTCGGTCGACGACCTCGGCCACCGTCAGCCACGGCAACACGGAGTGGACCGTGTGTCCCTTCGTCTTGAGAATGTCCGCGATCTTCATCGGTTTCCCCTTCCGTCGACCTCCCCTCCGATGGTCCACCGCGGAGGCGGCGCGGGATGCTCCTGTCACCCGGGTGACGCAGGAATCCCTGGTGCGTTGCGCCGAATGGCCGCGTGTGAGGATGGCGCCATGGCGGCACCGGCCGGGGGAGACCTGGCCAGACACTGGATCGGCGGCGAGCACGTGGCCGGGGGGACCGAGCGGATCGAGGTGGTCGATCCGGCCACCGGCGAGGCCGTCGCCGCCGTGCCGGCGGGCACCGTCGCGGAGGTCAACCGGGCGGTGCGGGCCGCACGCGCCGCATCGGCCGAGTGGACGGCGCTCGACATAGCCGAGCGCGCGATCGTCGTCCGCCGGATCTCCGAGGGCCTGGCCGCGCGCGCATCGGACATCGCCGCCACCGTGACGCGCGAGATGGGGTCGCCGATCGGCTTCTCCCGCACCGTCCAGGCGGGGCTTCCGGTCGCCACGTCGGCGGGGGTCGCCGCACTGGCCGCGGAGTTCCCGTGGGCGGAGGAGATCGGCAACTCCCTCGTCGTCCGCGAGCCCGTCGGCGTGGTCGCGGCCATCACGCCGTGGAACTACCCGCTGCACCAGGTCGTCGCGAAGGTGGTGCCCGCGCTGTTGGCCGGGTGCACCGTCGTGCTCAAGCCCAGCGAGGTCGCCCCGCTCTCGGCCGCGATCCTCGCCGAGGTCGCAGCCGAGGCCGGGCTGCCCGCGGGCGCGTTCAACATCGTGCACGGCGCGGGCCCGGTCGTCGGCGAGGCGCTCGCCGGGCACCCGTTCGTCGACATGGTCTCGTTCACCGGCTCCACGCATGCGGGCAGGCGTGTGTCGGTCGTCGCCGCCGAGACCGTCAAGCGGGTGGCGCTGGAGCTGGGCGGCAAGTCCGCCAACGTGATCCTCGACGACGCCGACCTGAACCGGGCCGTCAAGGTCGGGCTGGCCAATGCGTGGATCAACGGCGGCCAGACCTGCACCGCCTGGACCCGGATGCTGGTGCCCGCGGCGCGGCACGACGAGATCGTGGAGATGGCCGTCGCGGCCGCGCAGAGGTACACCGTCGGAGACCCCACCGAGGAGGGCACCCGGATCGGGCCGATGTCCTCGGCAGCCCAGGCGCGCCGCGTCGGTGGCTACATCGAGCGCGGGGGGGCCGACGGGGCCGTCGTCGCGTTCGGGGGGCCGGGCGCCGTCGAGGGGCTGGAGCGCGGGGCCTACGTCCGCCCGACGATCTTCGCAGGCGTCGCGCCGGACGCCGTGATCGCCCAGGAGGAGATCTTCGGCCCGGTGCTGTCGGTGATCCCCTACACCGAC
>JAKDLE010000372.1 GCA_030453005.1 Pseudonocardia sp.
CCCGCGCTGGACGGGGCCGTAACGAAGCTGGCGATGGTGCCGCGGGGGGCGATCACGCTCGCGCCGGTCGGCACCGCGCCCGGCCTGGTCGTCCACACCCCGGGCCCACTGGTGGTGGTGCTGCCCGGTCCGCCGCGGGAGCTGCAGGGGATGTGGCCCGCGGCGATGGCCGCCGCGCCGGTGGCGGAGCTGCTCGCGGACGTGCCCGCGGCGGCGTCACGGTCGCTGCGGTTCTTCGGCCTGCCGGAGTCGGAGATCGCGGCCACCCTGCGTCAGGTGGACGTCACCGGCGTCGAGGTCACCACGTGTCTGCGCCGCTCCGAGCTGGAGGTGGACCTGCGCCCGCGGCCGGGGGCGGACGCCGACGCCCTCGCCGCCGAGCTGGTCGCTCGGCACGAGCGGCAGCTCATCAGCGCGGACGGCACCAGCACCGACGAGCTGGTCGCACGGGGGCTGCTGGCCCGGGGGTGGACCGTGGCGACGGGTGAGTCGTGCACCGGTGGGATGCTCGCCGCCCGGTTGATCGACCGGTCCGGGTCGAGCGCGTACGTGGCGGGCGGCGTGGCCGCCTACTCGAACGAGGCGAAGGCCGCGCTGCTCGACGTGCCCGCGGACCTGATCGCGACGCACGGCGCGGTGTCGCCGGAGGTAGCGCGGGCGTTGGCGGACGGGGCGCGGAAGCGCTTCGGGGCCGACGTCGGCGTCGGGATCACCGGGGTGGCCGGGCCGGACGGGGGCACCGAGGCCAAACCCGTCGGGTACGTCTGCCTCTGCGTCACCACGGCGGACGGGGTGGTGCTGGCGCGCGATCCCCGGCTGCCCGGGAGCCGGGCCGACGTCCGCGAGCGGTCCGCCGACCTCGGCATGCACCTGTTGCTGCGGGTCACGCGCTGAGCAGGCCCTCCCCGCCCGGTCGGGGAGGCCTGCTCCGTTCACGCGAGGGTCAGGCGTGCGCGGCGTCGAAACGGGCGCCGGCGTCGGCCCAGTTGACGACGTTCCACCAGGCCTTGACGTAGTCCGGCTTCACGTTCTTGTACTGCAGGTAGAACGCGTGCTCCCACATGTCGAGCATCACGATCGGGGTGATGCCGACCGGCACGTTGGCCTGCTGGTCCCACAGCTGCAGGATGTGCAGCTTCTGGCCCAGGTGGTCGAAGCCGAGGACCCCCCAGCCGGAGCCCTGGATCGTGGTGGACGCGGCGGTGAACTGGCCCTGGAAGGCGTCGAACGAACCGAACTGGTCGTCGATGGCGGCGGCCAGGTCGCCGGTGGGCTTGCCACCGCCGTCCGGGCTCAGGTTCTGCCAGAACAGCGAGTGGTTGATGTGCCCGCCGAGGTTGAACGCGAGGGTCTTCTCCAGGCCCACGATGGGGCCGAAGTCACCGGCGTCGCGCGCGGCGGCCAGCTTCTCCATCGCGGCGTTGAGGCCCTTGACGTAGGTGGCGTGGTGCTTGGAGTGATGCAGCTCCATGATCTCGGCCGAGATGTGCGGCTCGAGCGCGTTGTAGTCGTAGGGCAGGTCGGGCAGGGCGTAGTCAGCCATGGATCTCCTCCGGGTCGCTGTCGACGATTGCGTACCCGTGATCCTGCTCCACTACACACCCGCGTGCACGAGCGGGCCGGACACCTCCTCCGTCCAGTGTATTGCTCCAGCCAGGTACTGCTTCTTGCCTCGATATGGCGATTGACTGTTCCCGAGTGATCACACGCGGTGGCATCGTCGTCGGGGTCCTGCTGTCCGTCGTCGCGGCCGGATGCGCGGCGCCGACCCCACCAGGCGGCCCGAGCGGCTCCGAGATGGTGCTCGCCGACGGCTACGAGCCCGAGAGCCTGCACCCCCTGCTCGGCTACGGCGTGGAGGGCGCGTCGAAGTTCTACGACGGACTGGTCGCGCACGACGCGGACCGGCAGGTACAGCCCGCCCTTGCCGCCTCGGCGCCCGAGCCCGCCTCCGACCACCTGTCCTGGACGGTGCGGCTGCGCACCGACGTCACGTTCCACGACGGCTCGACGTTCGACGCCGACGACGTCGTCGCCACGTTCCGGGCGCTGCTCGGCCCCGCGTACGCCTCGTCGGTCCGGTCGGACTGGGCGACGCTCGCGGGCGTCGAGCGGATCGACGCGCAGACCGTCCGGTTCGACCTGAACCAGCCCGACGCGGCGTTCCCGCACCGCCTCACCCTCGGAATCGTGCCCGCGGAGGCGGTCGCGGACCCGGTACCGGTGGAGTCCTCGCCGCTCGCGTCGATGCCGGTGGGCACCGGGCCGTACACGCTCGCGGAGTGGCGGCGCGGCGAGTCGATGGAGCTGGCAGCCAACGAGTCCTACTGGGGCGGGGCGCCCGCCGTCGAGTCGATCACCATCGTGTTCGCCGTCGACGACAACACCCGCGCGCAGCGGCTGCGCTCGGGCGAGTTCGACGGCACCGTGCTCCCACCCGCGCTCGCCCAGACCTTCGTCGGGTCGCAGTACACGGTCCGGCACCATCCGAGCGCCGACTTCCGCGCGGTCACGCTGCCCACGGCGAACCCGGTGACGGCGGATCCGGCGATCCGGATGGCGCTCAACCACGCCGTGGACCGGCAGGCCATGATCGGCGGCCTATTCGCCGGGCGCGGGTCGCCCGCGTCCAACCCGATCCCCGAGGTGCTCACCGACTACAGCGAGCCGTCCGCGCAGTTCGGCTTCGACCGCGCCCGCGCCGAGCGCATCCTCGACGAGGGCGGCTGGGTCCTCGGCCCGGACGGCACGCGGGTGAAGGACGGCGTGCCCGCGCGGTTCACGCTGATGTACCCGGCCACGGACACGATCCGCCGCGACCTCGCCCAGGGTTTCACCTCCTACGCCCGCGCCGTCGGCATCGACGTGGCGCTGGAAGGGCTGGGCTGGGAGGCGATCGAGCCGCGGATGGGTGCCGACGCGCTGGTGCTCGGCGATGGCTCGCCGTTCGACCCGGACATCGTCAGCTACCCGCTGCTGCACAGCTCGTACGCAGGCGACGGCTTCAACAACCCCGCTGGCTACGTCAACCCGGCCGTCGATGCCGGGCTGGACGCGCCGCGGCGCGCGGTTGACCCGGAGCAGCGGATCGCGGCGGTCAAGCAGTGGCAGCGCGACTACGCGGCCGCCCCCGGGTTCGTGTTCCTCGCCTTCCTCGACCACTCCTACGTCGTGCGTGACCGCTGGAACGGCTACCAGCAGGTCGTCGACCCGCACAGCCACGGCACGACGTGGGGGCCGTGGTGGAACGTCGAGACGTGGACGTCGCGCCGATGACCCGTACCCGGGAGATCGGGTGGCTGGTGGCGCGCCGTCTCGCGTTCGCGGTGCCGGTGCTGGGGATCGTCGCCGTCGGGGTGTTCCTGCTCGCCGCCGCGTCGCCGTTCGACCCGATCTACCAGTACTACGGGGTGGACGCCTTCACCGCGACCGGTGCCGACCTCGCTGCCACCCGCGCCCGGCTCGGGCTCGACGACGGCGTGTTCCAGCAGCTGGGGCGGTGGCTGTCCGGGATCGCCTCGGGGGACCTCGGAACGAGCCGCTCCTTCCGGCAGCCGGTGGCGCAGGTGATCGCGGAGCGGCTGCCGTGGACGCTGCTGTTGGTGACGTTCGCGCTGGTGGTCGCCGTCGTGCTGGCCGTGGTCACGGGCACGGTGGCGGCGTGGCGGCAGGGCGGCATGCTCGACCGGGTCGTCACCGCCATTGGGCACGCGATGGAGGGCATCCCGCCGTTCGTGCTCGCGCTCGGCGCGATCGCGGTGTTCTCCCTCGGGCTGGGGTGGCTGCCCGTCGCGGGGTTGACCGATGCCGGAGAGCAGGTCACGGTCGGCCAGGTGGCACGCCACCTCCTGCTGCCCGCGCTGGTGCTCGGGGTGTCGCAGACGCCGTGGCTCGTGTTGCACGTGCGGGGCTCGCTGCTCGGCGCACTCGGCGAGGACCACGTCTCGGGCGCCCGCGCCCGCGGCCTCCCGGAGCACACGGTGGTGCTGCGCCACGCGCTGCCCACGGCGCTGCTGCCCTTCGTCACGCTGGTGGGCACCCGTATCCCGGAGCTGGTCACGGGGGCGGTGCTGGTGGAGACGGTGTTCTCCTGGCCGGGCATCGCCGAGGCGGTGGTGACCGCGGCGTTGGCGGTCGACTTCCCGATGCTGGCCGCGCTCTCCGTCCTCGCCACAGCGGCGGTCCTGACGGGTTCCCTGCTCGCCGACGTCGCCGTGGCCCTCGCCGACCCGAGGGTGGCCGCCGATGGCTGAGAGGGTGTGGAGATGACCACCGTGGTGGACAGGGCCTCGGGTGTGGATGCGCCCGTGTGGCGGTCCGCGGCCCGGGCCC
>JAKDLE010000373.1 GCA_030453005.1 Pseudonocardia sp.
CTTCATCCTGCCCACCGATTGGTTCACCTACCCCTACGACTACGAGTTCGTCGCGTACCTCAAGCCGGGTGGCTACTTCAACTCGACCGGCCTGGTGCAGAGCCAGTCCCCCTCCGTGCCGTTCACGATGGAGTGCTGAGCCTGCGGCCGACTCTCGGGAGCGCTGGTGACAAACTCGGACGGCGAAAATGTCGGTGGTCGGGCGCACACTGGCATACGTGGCGCAGCTGAGCACGGTTCCGGCGTGGGTACGTCGTCCGCTGCCTGCGGTCAGCAGCGTCGAGGGCTTCCTGCTGCGGCTGTATCGGCGGACCGAGTCCCCCGAGGCCCTGGCCGGCTTCATCTCCCTGAGCTGGCTGGGCGGCGATGAAGGCGGCGAGACTGCAGAGCCGCTGCTGTGGGCGGCGCCCCCGGAGGAGCGGTTCGCCAACGCGTTCCTCGCCGTGGCTGACGCCCTCGCCGAAGGCGAGCCCTACCCGGATCGAGAGTGGTGGCGGGTGGAGGCCGGGTGTCTGGGGCCGATGACCCGGGCGCAGTGGACCGAGCGGGCCGAGTCGAGGCCAGAGCGGTTCTACGCCCACGGGGTGGTGTGCGCGTTGGGCTGGGTGCTCGGGGTGTTCGACGATCCGGCAATCATGGCCCCGCTGCACTGCGGCGACGGCAGCTCGGTGGGTTACGGCCCGCGCGAGGAGTGGCGAATCCGGTTGCGTGCGTGCGCGGTCCCGCAGCATTTGCGCGGCGGCGAGATCTCCGAGTGGCTTCAGTCGGGCCCGGTGGTAAGGCCCGATCGTGCCGCGGCGGGAGCCGGCCGGGCCGCTCATTCCCAACCCGCCAGCTGATATTCGGAGCCGTCGTTGACCAGCACCTCGTCGTCGCGCTCGTCGACATCGAAGTCGTCGTGGACGGACTGGTCGTCGCCGTGCCAGCGTCCCAGCTGCTCGGCGCGCTGATCCTGCTCGGCGCGCTGCTCGTAGGCCTTCCGCGCCTCGATCTCGTGGAGCGCACGGCGGGCGTGATCGACAGTCGTCGCCATCTGGTCCGCTGCGGGAACCTGGACCACGTCCTCGCGGGTCTGGCGGGGTTCGACAGCGGCGACCTCGCGCAGGTCGGGTTCGATCTCCGTCTCGATCACCAGGCCTCGGACGTCCGCGGCCCGATCGTCGACGGATATGGAGTCGGCGAGGACGTCGTGGTCGGTGACGGCGCGGTAGCGGTCGTCCTCGCTGACGGCGGCCTCGTGCGCAGCGAGCCACTCGGCGGCCGTGACACGGGGCTCGGGTTCTTCGTTGCGTTCCGCGATGATCAGCTTGGAGATGTCAGCGGCGCCGCGGTTGGCGGCGGTGGACACGCGGTGTCGCAGGTAGGCGTGCTCGGCCCGGTCGAGGGCTGCGGCCTGGGCGTCGAGGGTCTCGGCGAGCGCGGTGGCCTCGGCCGCTTCGCGCGTGAGTCGCTCCCGTTCCGTCGGGTCGACGGCGTTCGTGGCCTCTGCTCCGCGGAGGGCTGCGGTCTGGTGGTGCTGGGTGGCGGCCTGGCGGGTTCCGGCGAGTTCGTTGCCGACGTAACGCGGGCCCCAGGCCTCGTCTCGTTCGGCCGCGCGGATCCGCATGAGATGCTGCGCGGTGGACATCTCGTGCTCGGCCTGCTGGGCCTCGGGCTTGCCGAGCGCGGTCCATGCGGCCCGGTAGGCGGCGTAGGCCTCGGCCTGACGGGCGGGGGCCGGCGGACGTCCGAGGGCGTCGGTCGGGTCGGTCTGTCCGCGTAGTTCTCGGTAACCGGCCACGATGCCGGCTCGGCAAGCCCAGTCGGCGCGGGCGTCGTCGGCTGTGGGAACCGGTCCGAGTGCCTCCGTCGCCCAGGTCGGGGGTTCGGCCGCGATGTCGCGGCCGAGCTGATCGGTGCGTTCGTCGGCCGCGCGGGCGAGGTCGCCCAGGTAGGCGTCCCAGTCGGCGCGGCCGGTAGCCGGCACCCAGTCCGCCCAGGTGTCGCCCACCGGATCGAACCGTCGGGTGCCGCCGTTGGTGAGCCGGGCGACGAGCACGTTGGTCGTGTTGTTCGCCCCGGCGAGCGGGCGCTCGGTGACCGCGTCGACGAGGGCCTGGCGGGCGTCGAGTCCGGCCAGCTCGGCGCGGCGGAGCACGCGCGTGAGGGAAGGGGCGCCGTCCTCGGCGGCGAGCCGGGCCCGTTGGTCGGCGGTGAGGTGGCCGGCCGTGGTGAGCTGGTCGAGCCAGCCGACGGTGCGCTCGGTCGCGGCCAGCTGGACGGCGTCGGCGAGCCGTTCACCCGCGGACTGGACGCTTTCGGCGTTCGCGGCGGACTCCGCCGCGAGCGCGGTTGCGGACTGCCCGACGACCTGATCGCGGTCAAACATGATGCCGGCCAGCAGCGACATCGGGTTGCGATGCACCGTCTGATCGGGCCGGCCCTGGGCCGGATCCTCGATGGTCGTCGTGGTGGCGACGTGCGCGGTGTTCGCGTCCCTTCCCCGCGACATTGCGACGTAGAGCGCGGGGTGCGAGGTCCGGCCGGTGATGACGGCGTGGCTGGTATCGGTGGTGCGGCCCTGTGCCGCGTGCACGGTGGACGCGTACGCGAGGGCGAGGTGCTCGGCTACGTAGCTCGCCGGCAGGACGAGGCGTTGCCCGATCGGCTCGCCGTCGGGACCGACCACGTCGGGGCCGGCGTGCGCGCGCACCTCGAGCGTTCCGTCGTCGCGGACGTCGGTCACCAGGTAGGTCTCCCGGTTGATCGGGCCGCGGCGGTTGCCCTCGATCCCGGCGAGGTTCCACCCGTTCCACCGGGCCTGCACGAGGTCCCCGACTCCGGCGACGGTGCCCTGCGCCAGCGGCACACCGTGCTCGGTCACGCGCCCCAGCCGGACGAGTTCGGCGCGCAGCTGCCCGGACAGCCGCGCGGCTGCGGTGTTGTCGTCGACGAGCAGCACCGAGTCGCGGCCGGTCACGGTGTCGGCGAGCCAGGCTCGCGCCGCGGAGGCCTCGGCCTCCTCGCGGGTTCCGGCGTCGAGCAGCCGTCCTTGCTGGTGATACTCATGCAGCACGGTCTCGTCACCCGCCCGCAGCCGCAGCGAGGCGTCGCGTTCCCAGTCGTGGGTGAAGCGGCGGGCGTCGGTCAGCTCGTAGCGTGTGCCGGCCCGGGCCAGCAGGTCCATCGCTCCGCCCGCCCCGATCGCGGACAGCTGACGGTGATCGCCGACCAGCAGCAACTTCGCGCCAGCGGCGTCGACGTGCTCGTGGATCGCCGCCAGGGATGCTGTGTCGGTCATCGCGGACTCGTCGACGACGACCAGGTCCCCGGCATGCAGGCGCCACGCCTGGTCCCCGTCCACCGGGCGTGGCCCGCCGGCGCCCGGGCCCGCGGCGAGCCGAGTCTGAGTGTCGAGCCAGCGGGTGACGTTGCGCGCGGTCAGGCCTTCCGCGGCTAGTATCTCGGTCGCGATCTGCGATGTGGCGAGCCCGAACACCCGGCGCTCATGGCCGGGCGTCACCTCGTCCGGGTCTGCGGTCGGGACATGGGCGGGGTCGGTCCAGGCGCGCGCCAGCGCGCCGACGACGAACGACTTGCCCGTTCCGGCGGGGCCGATGAGGCACTCGACCCGGGCGCCGGACGTCAGGACCCCGCGCACGGCGGCGGCCTGGTCGACGCCGAGTTCGATGCCGCTCTCGCGCAGCTGCTCGACGAACCGCGCCGCGGCCGCGGCCGGGAGCGCGGTCGCGCCGCGCCCGGTGGTGGCCGCGACCAACGCGCGCTCGGTGCGGACCTGGTCGGGCGTCGCGTACAACCGAGCGCCAGGGGCCTCGTACACCGACCGCCCGTTGCGCAGGCGCAGCTCGTCGGGCAGCGACTCGTCCCCTGGGCGGGCCGCGTCCAGCGTGGTCGCGTATCGCAGCCCCTCCTCGGTCAGGGTGTCCAGCAGCCGGGAGACGTCGGTGCCGTCGGGGAGCCCGAGGTAGTCCGGCAGTGCTGCATTGATCGCCGCCGTCAGGTCCCCGCGGTTCCATCCAGACTTCGCCCGCTTGACCTCCTCCAGCGCAAGTTCGATCACTTCCTGTGGCGACCACTCCTGCACGGCGGGTGCGCCGTCGCGCGCGTCCAGGACGGCGCGGGCGACCCCGGCCAGGCCGCCGTCGATGTCGGAGCGGATCTTGGCGTCGATGCGGTCGAGCATCTCCTCGCGGGTCTCTCCGGTGTGCGACTTCGCCCGCCGCGTCATCAGCGTGGCCTGCTGGGAGAGCCGGTCGAGCTCCAAACCGTTCGGCGACCGGCCGTGCTTCGTCTCGAAGGAGTCGACGAGCTC
>JAKDLE010000374.1 GCA_030453005.1 Pseudonocardia sp.
CCACGGGTGGGGCAGCGAGCCGGGCTGGCAGGGCGAGGCCACGGTCACCGAACCCGGCCACCGGCTGCGCCACAAGATCGAGACCGAGCCCGCGCGGCCCCGCAGGCTCCGCACGGTCCGCGGCGTCGGCTACCAGCTGGAGCTGTGATCATGTTGCCGCTCACCCCCGACCTGGACCACGCCGACAGCCTGGAGCTGCTGCACCGCCAGACCACCGTGCTGGAGCTGATCGCGGGCGGCGCGTCGTTGGCGGAGGTCCTCACCGCCGTCACCGTGGCGCTCGAGGAGCTCATGCCGGCGAGCCGATGCTCGGTACTGGTGCGCGACGAGGACGGCGCCACGCTGCGCCACGGCGCGGCGCCGTCGCTGCCCGCCGCCTACTCCGCGGCCGTCGACGGCATCCGGATCGGTGCCGACGCGGGTTCGTGCGGCACCGCGGCGTACCTCGACGCCGAGGTCGTCGCCGAGGACATCACCCTCGACTCACGCTGGACGGGGTACCGCGAGCTGGCGCTGCCGCACGGGCTGCGCGCCTGCTGGTCGAGCCCCATCCGGGGGCGGTCCCTCAACGGGGCCCCGGGTGTGCTGGGCACGTTCGCCGTCTACCACGACCGGCCGCACCGGCCCGCGGACCGGGAGCGCAGGCTCGTCGAGCGGTTCACCCACCTGGCGTCGGTGGCGGTCGAGCACGCCCGGCTCTTCGGTGCGCTCGCCGAGAGCGAGGAACGGTTCCGGCGGGCGTTCGAGGACAACGCGATCGGCATGGCGCTGACCGGCCTCGACGGCCGGTTCGGCAAGGTCAACCGCGCCCTGCACGACATGCTCGGGCGCACCGAGCACGAGCTGCTCGGCGCCGACCTGATGTCGGTGCTCCAGCCCGACGCGGAGGCCGTCGCCACCTCGGCGCTGCGCGAGTGCGTCGACGGGATCCGCGACTCGGTGCAGTTCGAGACCACCATGCTCCGCGCGGGTGACGAGCCGGTGCGGGTCGCGGCCACGGTGTCGGTCGTGCACGGGGCGGACGGCGCACCGGTGTACCTCAGCGTCAACGTCCTCGACGTCACCGCCCGCCGCGCCGCGCAACGCGACCGCACGGCCCGACGCGAGGCGGAGCTGGCCCGGGGCGTCGCGGAGGCCGCCAGCCGCGCCAAGTCCGAGTTCCTGTCGTCGCTCAGCCACGAGCTGCGCACCCCGATGCAGGCGATCACCGGGTTCACCGAGCTGCTGGGCACGCTGGCGCTCTCCCCGCAGCGACACGAGGCCGCGCTGCGCCACATCGCAGGCGCCTCGTCCCACATCCTCGCCCTCGTCGACGACGTGCTCGACATCGCCGCGATCGAGGCGGGCGCCCTCCCGCTCCACCTCGGCGACGTCGACCTGGGCGCCCTCGTCGATGAGGTGGTCGACCTGCTCCAGCCGCTGGCGGACGACCACGACGTCACCCTGTGCGGACGCGGGACGCACGGCACCGCCCGCGCCGACCCCCGCAGGCTCCGCCAGGTGCTGATCAACCTGGTCACGAACGGGGTCCGCTACAACCGCGTGGGCGGTTCGGTGCGGGTCCTCGCCGAGCACGGTGCGGGCGACGTCCGGCTCCGGGTGGCCGACTCCGGCCCCGGCATCCCCGCCGAGCTCATCGAGCGGCTCTTCGTCCCTTTCGACCGACTCGGCGCCGACGAGGGCACCGAACCCGGAGCCGGACTGGGCATGGTACTGGCCCGTGGCCTCACCGAGGCCATGGGCGGACGGCTGACCGTCTACAGCGAGCCCGGCCGCGGCACGACGGCGGAGGTGCGTCTGCGGGTCAGCTGACGGTGGCGTCGAGCTTGTCGAGCGTGGCGGCCAGCTGCTCCTGCGACACGCGTGGGCACAGCTCCTCGAACCTCGGGTCCTTCACCCCGGTCCAGTCGTAGGTGGAGGTGACCTCCGTGCCGCCGTCGACCGCGCGCAGGTCGTAGGTGATAGGTGTGCCCGCTGGCGTCCATGTCGCCGAGCTTCTCGTACAGCTCGCAGGTGGGGTCGACCTTCGGGGACCAGCCGACGCGGGCCCCGGCGACGTAGGACGTCACCGCGTTGATCATGCGGTAGTCGCCCAGGTCGTCGGCGTGCATGTTCATCGTGAAGACCTGGCCGATGCCCGCGATCGGCGGGATGTCGCCCTCGACGCCGCGGATCATGCCTGCCCCGTCCAGCTCGGCGTGCCGGTTCGGGTCGGCCGGCAGGGCGAAGATCTCGTCCGGCGGCGCACTGATGACCTTGCTCGCTTGCAGCTTCTTACTGGTGTCCATCACCCGCCTCGGGCGCGCCCCGACCTTCACCCCAGGGTGAACGGGTCGCGCGTACCCCCGGTCAGCTCCACCCAGACCGACTTGTTCTCCGTGTAGGCGTGCACCGCCTCCACCCCGTTCTCCCGGCCGAGCCCGGACTGGCCGAACCCGCCGAACGGGACGCTCGGCGCCACGACGCGGTAGGCGTTGACCCACACCGTGCCTGCGCGCAGCCGGGCGGCCACCCGGTGCGCCCGGTGCACGTCCTTCGTCCACACCGCCGCGGCCAGCCCGTAGGGCGTGCCGTTGGCGAGCTTGAGCGCCTCGTCCTCCGCTGCGACACCTTCCCCGGCGAACGTGTACGCCGAGAGCACCGGGCCGAACACCTCCTCGCGCACCACCGTCGACGCGGCCGTGACGCCGGTGAGCACCGTCGGCTGCACGAAGTAGCCGCCCAGACCCTCGTCGGCGACACCGCCGTAGGCCACGGTGGCGCCCTCGTCCTGGGCGGTGCGCAGGTAGCCGAGGACCTTCTCGTACTGCGGGCCGTTGGCGACGGGGCCCATCTCGGTCTCCGGGTCGTTCGGGTCGCCCAGCTTGATCGTGGCCGCGCGCTCCGCCACGAGTCGCACCAGCTCGTCGTGCACCGAGGAGTGGACGACGAGCCGCGAGCCTGCCATACAGGTCTGGCCGGTCGCGGCGAACACGCCTGCGACCAGTCCGTTCGCGGCGGCGGCGAGGTCGGCGTCGGCGAACACGATCTGCGGGGACTTGCCGCCCAGCTCCAGGGTGACGGCGTTGAGGTTCTCCGCCGCCGCGTGGGCGACGGCCCGCCCGGTGGCCGTGGAGCCGGTGAACGCCACCTTGTCGACGCCCGGGTGCCCGGCCAGCGCGGCGCCGGTCTCGCGGGACTGCCCGGTGACGACGTTGACCACACCCGGTGGGAACCCCGCCTGCGCGAAGAGCTCGGCGAACCCGAGCGTGGACGCGGGCGCGTGCTCCGAGGGCTTGACCACGAAGGTGCACCCCGCGGCGAGCCCGGGCGCGAGCTTCCAGGTCAGCAGCAGCAGCGGCGAGTTCCACGGGGTGATCGCCGCGACCACGCCGACCGGCTCGCGGCGGGTGTAGACGAGGAAGTTCGGGTTGGGCGTCGGGATCTGGCGCCCCTCCAGCGTGGCGGCCAGCCCTGCGTAATAGTGGTACCAGCCGCCGAGAGCGCCCAGCTGCCCGATCATCTCCCGGTACAGCTTCCCGGAGTCGTTGACCTCCAGGCGCGCGAGGCGCTCCGCGTTCTCGCTGATCAGGTCGCCGAGGCGACGCAGCAGGGCCGCGCGCGCGAAGCCGGTGAGGTCGCCCCACTCGCCGTCGAGCGCGGCCCGAGCGGCCGCCACCGCGGCGTCGACGTCCTCGGGTCCGCCGTCGGGGACCTGCGCCCACGACTGCCCGGTGTACGGGTTCTGCGAGTCGAACGTGCTCCCCGAGCGGGCGTCCACCGCCTCGCCACCGATCAGCATCCGGAACCGCTCCATGTACCCGTCCTCCTCGACGTCGCCGTCCCCGGAGGCTACGAGGGGGAGGTACGGACCACCAGCCCCTCATGATCGCTGGTTGCCGCGACCAGCACCCGTCACGCCGCGGCCCGACCGTATTGCGGCCCGTCCTGCGCGCCGCGTGCCCCGGCGCCGGCCCGCCCGCCTCGTGCCGGCGTCGCGCGCGTCGTGCACGGCCGCGCACGTCGTGCACAGGTCGCGCCCGTCGCTGCACGCGCGGGGTGTGCAGGATGCGCGCGCGGACGCACGACCGTGTCCGACGGCGTGCTGCTGCAGACCGCGTTCAGCTGATCCCGACGAGGTCGACGACGAAGACGAGGGTGGCGTCCGCCGGGAGTCCGGGCGGCGGGTTGTCGCCGTAGGCGAGTTCCGGCGGCATGACGATGACCCGACGGCCCCCGACCGCCATGCCCTCGATGCCCTGCGAGAAGCCGGGCACGACGCCCGAGAGCGGGAACTGGACCGGTGCGTCCCCGGCGTCCCAC
>JAKDLE010000375.1 GCA_030453005.1 Pseudonocardia sp.
CGACCGTCGCCCGCGGGCAGCCAGACCCCGCTGCGCCCGCTGATCCGCCCGGCCGCGGTGAGGCCCAGGCCGTGCACGACGTGGATCAGCGCCTCCTCCAGCCGACGCACGAAGTCGACGACGTCGAGCGGCACGGCCAGTCCGACGATGGGGTAGCCAACGAGCTGGCCCGGGCCGTGCCAGGTGATGCGGCCGCCGCGGTCGACGGCGACGACGGGGGTGCCGTCGACGGGACGGTCCTGCGGCTGGGTCCGCCTGCCCGCGGTGTAGACCGAGGGGTGCTCCAACAGCATCAGCACGTCCGGGCCCGTGCCGTCGCGGCGGGCGGCGGCGTGGGCCCGCTGGTCGTCCCAGGCGGCGAGGTAGTCCCGCACCCCGACCCGGTCGACGCGGACGGGATCGCCGCTGCGGCGGCAGGTGGTGCCCATGCCCGGCACGTTACGCCTGACGGGCGGCGCTCCGTCGGGCCGTCATCGGGTGATGCCGAGCCGATTCGCGACCCTGGCCGCTGGACCGGGCCGTGGAGCTGGGCAGGCTGCTCGCCCTGCGCGCCCGCCGTCGAGTATCGCCCGGTTCTGTCCGATCGCGCCGCGTACGAGGCGCGTGCAGGTCTGGCGCGGTTGCCGATCCCTTGCGGCCGGCCCCGGCCCAGGCTGCGCGCGTGCTCGCCACCGCGTCGTCGAGTGACCGCTCCGGAGCGTGGACCGAGGTCAATCGAGCGCCAGTACAGCCCGCAGCGCGTCGTCGACGTCGCGCATCTCGCGCGAGCTCAGTCGGCCCGCGAAGTCGCCGAACCGGGTCTGCGGGTCGATGACCGTGAGCTGCTCGACGATCACCCGCGTGGCGACGCCGTCGATCTCGATCGCCGGACGGAAGGTCGCCTCGCGGCGCCCGGTAGAGGTGGGCGGGACGAGCCAGGTGGACAGCGGAAGGTCGTCGGACTGCACGACCACGCAGTAGCGCGGACCGGTCTGTTCATGGCCTCGTGCGTCTCGCGGAGCCTTCACGCGGTGGAGGTCACCACGCACGGGCAGCGTCCATCTCCGCGGCCAGCTGCCGGGAGGCGGCGATGTCCTCGGGATCGTCGCGGAGGGCCTCGGCCTCGGCCCGCATCCGGGCCCGCCGCTGTTCACGTTCGGCGGCCAGGATCGCCGCCCGCGCCACCTCGGAGCGGGACCGACCGCCGCTCGTCAACACCGACAGCGCTCGCTCCAGCTCCGAGTCGGTGCGAATCGTCAACGAAGGCACAGTGCAGATCGTACTACTGTTGCAGTCTCCGACCGGGGAGAGAACCGGGTCGGCGAGGACGTGCTCAGAGGGACCCGTCGACGGCGGCGGTGACCAGCGCGGCCCGACCCGCCTCCAGCCGGGCCACCGGCACCCGGAACGGCGAGCAGGAGACGTAGTCCAGGCCCACCTCGTGGAAGAAGTGCACCGACTCCGGGTCGCCGCCGTGCTCGCCGCAGATCCCCAGCTTGAGACCCGGCCGCGTCGCCCGGCCCGCCTCGGCGGCCATCCGGACCAGGGTGCCGACGCCGTCGCCGTCGAGGGTCTCGAACGGCGACACCGTGAACACCCCCTTGTCCAGGTAGGCGGCGAAGATCGCGGCCTCGACGTCGTCGCGGGAGAAGCCCCAGGTCGTCTGCGTCAGGTCGTTGGTGCCGAAGGAGAAGAACTCCGCGGTCTCGGCGATCCGGCCCGCGGTGAGTGCGGCCCGCGGGAGCTCGATCATCGTGCCGATCGGGATCGTCAGCGGTACCCCGGTGGTCTCGGCCACCGCCGTGAGCACACCGTCGATCTCGTCGCGGATCAGGTGCAGCTCCATCACGGACCCGACCAGCGGCACCATGATCTCGACGACCGGCCTGCCGCCGGCTCGGATGCGCGCGGCCGCCGCCTCCGCGACGGCGCGGACCTGCATGGCGTAGAGCCCCGGCAGGACCAACCCCAGCCGGACGCCGCGCAGGCCGAGCATCGGGTTCGACTCGTTCAGCCGCTCCACGGCGGCCAGCAGGCGCTCGTCCGCCTCGTCCACCGCCTCCGTGGCCCGCGCGACGGCCACCCGCACGGACAGCTCGGTGCGGTCGGGCAGGAACTCGTGCAGGGGCGGGTCGAGCAGCCGGACGGTGGTCGGCAGCCCGTCCATCGCCTCGAACAGCGCGGTGAAGTCGTCGCGCTGCAACGGCAGCAGCTCGGCGAGCGCCGCGTTCCTGGCGTCGGCGGACTCGGCCAGTACCAGCCGCTCGATGAGCACCCGCCGGTCGCCGAGGAACATGTGCTCGGTGCGACACAGCCCGATGCCCTCGGCCCCGAGGTGGCGGGCGCGGGTGGCGTCCTCGGCGGTGTCGGCGTTGGCCCGCACCGTGAGCCGCCGCGCCTGGTCCGCGTGGCGCAGCAGCGCGTCGACGCTGCGGACCAGCTCGGCGGTCTCGGCGTCGGCCGTGGCGAGCGCGGCGTCGAGCCCGTGCTCCAGGTAGGTGGCGACGGGGGAGGGCACCACGGGCAGCGCGCCCGCGAACACCTCGCCGGTGGAACCGTCGATGGACAGCAGGTCGCCCTCGCCGAGGACCGTGTCGCGCACCCGCAGCGTCCGTTCCGCCGCGTCGATGTCGACCTCCTCCGCGCCGCAGACGCAGGTGCGGCCCATGCCGCGGGCCACCACTGCCGCGTGCGAGGTCTTGCCGCCGCGGCTGGTGAGCACGCCGGTGGCGACGATCATGCCCTCCAGGTCGTCGGGGTTGGTCTCCCGGCGACAGAGCAGCACGTGCTCGCCGCGCGCGGCCCACTCCACGGCGGTGGCCGAGTCGAACACGATCCGGCCCACCGCGGCCCCCGGGGAGGCGGCCATTCCCCGGGTGAGCAGGGTGCGCTCGGCCTCGGCATCGAACTGGGGGAACATCAGCTGGGCGAGCTGGGCGCCGGTCACCCGGGCGAGCGCCTCGTCACGGGTGATGATCCGCTCGTCGACGAGCTGGGTGGCGATCCGGAAGGCCGCCGCCGCGGTGCGTTTGCCGACGCGGGTCTGCAGCATCCACAGCTTCCCGCGCTCGACGGTGAACTCGATGTCGCACAGGTCGCGGTAGTGCGTCTCCAGCCGTCGCATGATCCGGGTCAGCTCGGCGTGCGACTCGGGGTCGAGCCGCGCGAAGTCCTCGAGCGAGAGGGTGTTGCGGATGCCGGCGACGACGTCCTCGCCCTGGGCGTCGACCAGGTAGTCGCCGTAGACGCCCAACCGGCCGCTCGCGGGGTCGCGGGTGAAGCAGACGCCGGTGCCGGAGGTCTCCCCGAGGTTGCCGAACACCATCGCGCACACGTTCACCGCGGTGCCCAGATCGTGGCGGATGCGCTCGCGTCGGCGGTAGAGCCGGGCCCGGTCGGTGTTCCAGGAGTCGAACACCGCGCGCATGGCGAGATCGAGCTGCTCGCGGGGGTCCTGCGGGAACTCGCGACCGGTGTGGTCGAAGACGATCCCCTTGAACGCCTCCACCAGCTCGTGGAGCGCAGGCGCGGCCAGCTCGACGTCGGACTGCGCGCCCGTCCGTGCCTTCGCCGCCTCCAGCTCCTCCTCGAACCGCTCGCCCGGGATGTCGAGCACCGTCTTGCCGAACATCTGGATCAGCCGCCGGTAGGAGTCCCAGGCGAACCGCTCGTTCTGCGCGGCGTCGGCCAGACCTTTCACGGAGTAGTCGTTGAGCCCGACGTTGAGGATCGTGTCCATCATCCCGGGCATCGAGAACCTCGCCCCCGACCGGACCGAGACCAGCAGCGGGTCCTGGACGTCGCCCAGTCGACGGCCGAGCTGGTTCTCCAACCGACGCAGCGCCATGGTCACCTGCACCCGCAGCGACTGCGGCTCCTCGCCGCGTTCCAGGTAGTCGCGGCAGGCCTCGGTGGTGACGGTGAACCCGGGCGGCACCGGCAGGCCCAGCTTCGTCATCTCCGCGAGGTTGGCGCCCTTGCCCCCGAGCAGGTCGACCTGGCTGCGGTCGCCGTCGGCGAAGTCGCGCACGAGCTGGCGCCGGTCGGGCCCGGCGCGCCGGGGGGCCGCCTGCGGCACAGTCTGGTCCTGCGAGAACGTGGTCACGAGGGGCCTCCGCGCCGGTCGGGCGCCCGGGAGTGATCCGGACACCCGACAGACGGTACGGGTGGCCGCACCCGATGTTCAACAACCGTCGCACTCCGCGACACCTGAGGGATGGGAATCGAATGGGTGCGGCTCTTCTGCAGTGAGTGTCGGAGTAGCGTTGAGCTGCTGGTTTCGGCGTGGCGTCAGATCGAGGGGGTGTAGGGGACGG
>JAKDLE010000376.1 GCA_030453005.1 Pseudonocardia sp.
GGCGCCACCGTGCTGCTCACCGAGGTCGGTGACCCGGCCCGGTTCCGCAGCGAGGTGGCGTTCAACCGCTGGTGGGGCGGGGCGCCGCGGGTCATCCGCCGGATGTGGCGCGATTACCGTGCTCGAACCCATCCCGGAAAGGATCTTGCTGCGGTTGCTTGACAAAGGAGCTTCGGAACCGCCCGACGCGCACACCGACCCCGCCGCGCACCACCGCCACTGGCAGGCCGACCGGGCCGATCTGGCGGCCCGGGCCGTCGAGCACGCCCCCGGCCCGGTACTGGAACCGCTCGCCGCCCGGCGCCTCGATGCGCTGCTCGACCTGGTCACCGGCGAACGCCACCCCGACCCGGCCACGCTGGTCGTGCACCTGCGCCTCGACGACCTCGACCAGACCGCTCCATCGGCGGACGCCGCCGCGCCTGCGGCCCCCGATCCGGGCCTGCACCTCGTACCGGACACCGCCGAGCCCGCAGACAACAGCGAGCACGGCGACTCCGCCGAGCACCGTGACACCACCGAGCGCCGCGCCACCACCCACCCAGCCTGCCATGGTCGTGCTCGAACAGCCGGTGCTGCAGGTCCTCACCAGCGACCTGACCGCGCCGGCCGCGGCGCTGCTGGCCTGGCTGCGATGCCGGTGGCGCATCGAGAACGTGTTCAAGTACCTCACCACGCATCACGACATGGACTGGCTGTGTCACTACGGCGCCGACATCACCGCCGACACGGCGCTGATCAACAACCCGGCCCGCAAGACCGCCCGCACCGCCCTCACCCGCGCCGAGACCACCCTGGCCGCCGCGCAACGCGCGTTCACCGAGCTGCTCCACAGCGACCTGTCGGTCACCGCGACCAACGCCGCGATCCCGGCCGCCGAGCAGAACGTCGACACCGCCCGCGCCGCGGCCACCCGAGCCCGCGACACGCTCAAGACCATCCCCGCGAAGATCCCCGCCAACACCCTGGACCCGAACGCGAAACGAGCCATCCTGGCCACCGGACGACGCAGCCTGCAGATGGTGCTGCGCCTGCTGGCGTTCAACGCCGAGCACTGGCTCGCCGACCGCTTCAACACCTACCTCGCCGACAACGACGAGTACCGCGCCACCCTGCGCCACCTGCTCCACCTCGGCGGACAGATCACCTACACCCCGGACGAGATCACCGTCGCGCTCGACACCCCGACCACCCCGAAGATCACCCGAGCGCTGCGGCTGCTGCTCGCCGAGCTCAATGCGACCCCACCACACATCCCGGGCGACCACCGCCCCATCACCTACAAGATCAGAACGAGCTGAGCAGGCCCGCCGACCTCAACTGTGATCTTCAGCGGAGTTGTCGGGTGGCCCGGGGGAATCGCACCCCCGGGCTCCCGCAGATTCCGGCGTGACGGTCTCCCGTCACCGGGATACTTCCGGCGGATCCAGCGCGGCGCATCAGGTAGGCATTGATACGCAGGAGGAGGGGATACAGCTCCGTACGGTAGAACGCCCCGTAGTACTGCATCCAGCCACGCGCGATCGGGTTGATGCGCTTGGCTACCTCGGCGAAGCTATGCCCGGTCCAGTGATGCAGCCGCCACTGGCGGACCTCCGCTGGGCGATAGTCTCGGACACGACGAACACTGTAGCACTATTAGCGCTACAGACTGCGGCGTTCCCCGTGCCTGCTGCACCGGGCGGTCCAGCCGGTCGGGCTGACCTGCACCACCATCCGACGCGCACAGTCCGGGCAGTACCGCGGCGGTTCCCACTCGCGGCGGGCCGCGCAGCGCGGGTGCTCGCCGTCGGCGGAGGGCCTCCCGCACTGGTCGCAGAACCCCGCGGCGGCCACCGGCGTGCTCACAGCGTGTCGTTCAGGGCCTTGATCGGCATCTGGAGCTCGCCGAGCAGGTCGATGTCGGACTCCGCGGGCCGCCCGAGCGTGGTCAGGTAGTTGCCCACGATCACCGCGTTGATGCCGCCGAGCAGGCCCTTGCGGGCCCCCAGGTCGCCCAGGGTGAGCTCGCGGCCGCCGGCGAAGCGCAGCACCGTGCGGGGCAGCGCCAACCGGAACGCGGCCACAGCGCGCAGCGCGTCCGGTCCGGAGAGCACCTCCAGGTCGCCGAACGGGGTGCCGGGACGCGGGTTGAGGAAGTTGAGCGGCACCTCGTCCGGGGTGAGCGCCGCGAGCTGGGAGGCGAACTCCGCGCGCTGCTCAAGGGTCTCCCCCATCCCGAGGATGCCGCCGCAGCAGACCTCCATACCGGCCTCGCGCACCAGCCGCAGGGTCTCCGACCGCTCCTCCCAGGTGTGCGTGGTGACGACGTTCGGGAAGTGCGACCGCGCGGTCTCGAGGTTGTGGTTGTAGCGGTGCACGCCCATCGCGGCGAGCTGGTCGACCTGCTCGGGGGTGAGCATCCCCAGCGAGCAGGCGATGTTGATGTCGATCTCGTCCTTGATCGCCGCGATGCCCGCCGCGACCTGCGTCATGAGTCGGGCGTCCGGGCCGCGTACGGCCGCGACGATGCAGAACTCGGTGGCCCCGGTCTTCGCGGTCTGCTTGGCCGCCTCGACCAGTGCCGGGATGTCCAGCCAGGCCGAGCGAACCGGCGAGGCGAACAGCCCCGACTGCGAGCAGAAGTGACAGTCCTCCGGGCACCCGCCGGTCTTGAGCGAGATGATGCCCTCGACCTCGACCTCCGGACCGCACCAGCGCGTCCGCACGTCGTGTGCGAGCTGCAGGAGCTCGTCGAGTGCCGCTGTGTCGTCGCCGGGTAGTTGCAGGACCTCGAGCACCTGCGCCTCGTCGAGGCCGACGCCTCCCTCCAGCACCTGGGTGCGGGCGGTGGCGAGAATGGCGGTCTCCGTGGTGGTCACAGGGAGGCAGTGTGCCATCCGCCGCCGAGTACCGGAGACAGACTGTGACGCGCGACGGCCGCGAACTCCGCGGGCCCGAGTACACCCGCCCCCTCGGGAACCGCTCCGAGCAGGGCGCATCCGGTCACGGCGGGGAGGTCGGCGAGGTTGCAGCGCTCGGCGAGTCCGGGGTCGGCGGGCCACGCGCCGACGACGACCCCCACGCACAGCAGTCCGCGGGTCGCCAGTGCCTCCGTCGTGAGCGCGGTGTGGTTGAGCGTGCCGAGCCCGGCCGCCGCCACGACGAGCACGGGCGCGTCGAGGGCGGCGGCCATGTCGGCGAGCGTGCCGTCGTCGTCGTCGAACCGGACCAGCACCCCGCCCGCTCCCTCGACGAGCACGCGGGCGTGGGACGCCGCCCGCCCGCGAGCCGCGGCCGCGGCGTCGGCCGGGGTGACGGGCGGCAGGCCGGCGCGGCGGGCCGCCGTGGCGGGGGCGAGCGGCTCGGGGTAGCGGGCGAGCTCCGAGACGGTGACGCCCGGTACGAGCCTCCCGACGTCGGCAAGGTCACCCGGCTCGTCGGGCGACACCCCGGTCTGTGCGGGCTTGAGCACCGCCACCCGCTCCCCCGCGGCAACGGCGAGCGCGGCGACGGCCGCCGCGACGACGGTCTTCCCCACCCCGGTGCCGGTTCCGGTGACGACGAGCACCCGCCCGCTCACGAACCGTGACCAGTCTGATCATGATCCACCGCACGCGGCTGCGGGGCCGACAGCAGCATCGTGCGGCACACGACGATCACCGGAGGCCGACGGGAGCGCTGATCGCCGCCCGTCGTACGCCACTGCGGCGTCGACCGCGCCACGGTGCGGTTCGCGGCGATCACCGGACCGTCACGGGAGCCAGGACGTCCGCGAGGACGGTGCGTACGCGGTCGAGCTCGGGGCGGGTGAGGGTGGCGCGGGCCGTGAGCCGCAGCCTGCTCGTGCCCGCAGGCACCGACGGAGGCCGGAAGCATCCCACCCGCACCCCTTGCTCTGCACACCGATACGCCACGGCCGAGGCCACCTCCGGCTCCCCCAGCACCACCGACACCACCGCCGACGACGGCGCCGCGACCCCGGCCGCGTCGGCCAGCTCCGCGGCCACCCGCAGCACCGCGGACGGCCGCCGCGGCTCGGCCGCCAGCACCCGCAGCGCGGCCGCCGCGGCACCGACGCAGCCCGGGGCGAGGCCGGTGTCGAAGATGAACGACCGTGCGGTGTCCACCAGGTGCGCGATCACCGCGGCGGGCCCGAGCACGGCGCCGCCCTGGCTGCCCAGCGCCTTGGACAGCGTGACGGTGGCGACGACGTCGTCCGCTCCCGCGAGCCCGACGTCGGCCAGCACCCCTCGCCCGCCCGGCCCGCACACACCGAGCCCGTGCGCCTCGTCCACCACCAGCAGCGCGC
>JAKDLE010000377.1 GCA_030453005.1 Pseudonocardia sp.
GCTTTCCTTGCGTGCGCATATGTGTACCGTCCAGACGGTACAGTCGAATGCGCGGGCGCGGGTGATCCCGTGGCGCAACCCACCCCTCCTAGACTCGACCGATGGCAGGCGCCCGGGACCGAGTGCTCGACGCATACGAGACGATCCTCATCGAGCACGGCCCCGGCTCGGCCACGCTCGACGCCGTCGCCGCCGCCGCCGGGGTCTCCAAGGGCGGCCTGCTCTACCACTTCGCGTCGAAGGACGCGCTGGTCACCGGTCTGCTCGACCGGCTACGCGAGCGCAGCGCCGCCGACGCCGACGCCATCCGCGCGGCGCCCGACGGCGCGGTCGCCTACTACGTGCGCACCTCGGCGCCCGGCGGCGGTGTGCCGGGCGGCGTCACGCGCACCTATCTGGCCGTGCTGCGGATCGCCGACGGCAGCGAGACCGGCCGGGCCGTCCGCGACGCACTGGCGGTGGTGGACGCCGACGCCCACGCGGCACTGCGCGCCGAACTCCACGACCCGGTGCTCGCCTGGCTCGCGCAGCTCGTCGGCGACGGCCTCTACCTGCGCACGCTCACCGGAACCCCGCTGCCCGCGGACCTCGGGGTGGAGGACCTGCTCGCCCGCATGCGCCGGTACCTGCCCGCAGACCCGGCGGGCTGACCGAGGGCGCACCGCCTCGTCGCGCGCGTCCTGCCCGCCCCGCGTGCGCAGCTACGCGCGCGAACCGTGCACGACGCGCGCGGCGGGGACCGACGAACGCGCGATCTCCGGCACCGGGACCGGCAGACGGTGGGCGGTGACGTTCCAGTACCGGTTCTCCGGGTCGCCGGACCGCCAGGCGTTGGCCAGGCGGGCGGCGGCGTCGGCGCCGACCCGGCGCCGGGGACGGGGCCGCATGCCGCAGCGCTCCCGGACCACGCGGTCCAGTGCGCGCCACGCGTCGTCGGCCGTGGTGTGCACGCTCACCGTCGGCTCGCTGTCTGTCTCCCCGACCAGCAGGGTGTAGGCGCTGACCATCTCGTAGGACACGGGCAGGCCCCTCTCACTCGCACCACGCGCTGATGCAGTCAACGGCAGCGGGCGGCACAGGATGCGGACCGCCACGCCGGGCTGCGCCGGACGGCCGGGCTCACCGGCCCAGCGACACCGAGGACATCGTGAACTCCGGTACCCGCACCGGCGGCATGGCGGCGCGGGTGAACCAGTCCTTCCACTCCCGCGGCAGGGTGCGGCCGGTGGCGCCGACCTCGGACGCGGTGCGCAGCACGTCGAGCGGGGAGTGGTTGAACCGGAAGTTGTGGTCGACCTGCCCGACGATCTCCCCGCCCTCCACCAGGTAGACGCCGTCCCGGGTCAGCCCGGTGAGCAGCAGCGTCGTCGGGTCGACGAGGCGGATGTACCACAGGCAGGTCAGGAGCAGGCCGCGCTCCGTCCGCCCGACCATGTCCTCGAGCGACGCCGAGCTACCCCCGGTGAGCAACAGGTTGTCGCCGGGCGGGGTGAACGCCGTGCCGAACTCGGCGGCCTCGGACCGGGAGTAGCCGAGCTCGGAGACGACGCCCTCGCGCACCCATTCGGTGCGGCGGGTGGGCGCGCCGTTGTCGAACACGCTGATGCCCTCGCCGGAGCGGGTGGCGGTGAGGAACGGCTCGTACTCCAGACCCGGCGCGGCGGGGTCGCAGGCCAGCGTGAGCGGGAGGTCGGAGAGCCGCTCGCCGACGCGCGGGCCGTCCGGGCCTGCCAGTGCGCTGCGGCCCTCCTGGGCGGGCCGCCCGTCCATCGACCAGGCCAGGTAGATCATCAGGTCGGCGACGGCCGACGGCGGGAGCAGCGTCTCGTAGCGTCCGGCGGGCAGCTCGACCCGCCGCTTCCCCCAGTCCAGCCGCCGCGCCGCCTCGGCGGCGAGGGCGACCACGTCCACTCCCGCGAAGTCGGCGGTGGACGCGCCCACCCACGCGGATCCGGACAGGTCGGGGGTCTTGGTGTTGAGCTCCACGGACCCCGTCGGCTGTGCCCAGCGTCGTCGGACGCCCGCGGAGGTGCCGAGCCAGACCGTGGTCAGCTCGTGGCTCGCGAAGCCGTACTGGCGCCGCGGGCCGCCGAGCACCTCGGCCAGGCCCTCGACGAACGCCCCGAAGACCCCGATCGACGTCTCCTGCGCCGGGTCCTCCCAGTCCGGGTCGGTGGTGGACGGCGGCGGCAGCGGCATCGCGTCGGCCGCGGGCCCGGCGTCGCGGGCGGACGCCTCCGCGGCGCACACCAGCTCGTGCAGCTGCGCGGGATCGGTCACGGTCACCCCGGTGCTGACCACACCCGCCGACGTGCCGCCCTCGACCGCCACGAGCGCGATCACGGTGACCTCGCCCGAGGTGGTGTGGCCGTTGGTCGTCATCGTCGAGTTGGCCCAGCGCAGCACCGCCTCGCTCGACTCGCGGACGAGCACGACACAGCCGTGCAGGCGCGCGGCGGCGACCAGCGTCCGCTCCACGATCTCCGGTGCCTTCATGAGCCCTCCTCCCGCGTGTTGAGCACGTTCACGCCGCGGAACCGGGCCGACGGGCAGCCGTGGCTGACCGACGCCACCTGGCCGGGCTGGGCCTTCCCGCAGTTCATCGCGCCGTGCAGGACCCACGTCGACGGTCCGCCGACGGCGTCCAGCGAACCCCAGAAGTCGGTGGTGGTGGCCTGGTAGGCCACGTCGCGCAGCTGTCCGGCCAACTCCCCGTTCTCGATGCGGAAGAAGCGCTGCCCGGTGAACTGGAAGTTGTAGCGCTGCATGTCGATCGACCAGGACTTGTCACCCACGACGTAGATCCCGTGCTCGACGCCGCCGATCAGCTCGGCGGTGCTGGTGTCGCGCACCGGATCGGGCTGCAACGACACGTTGGCCATCCGCTGGATCGGCACGTGGTGCGGGGAGTCGGCGTAGGCGCAGCCGTTGCTGCGCTCCAGCCCCAGGCGCGGCGCGAAGGTCCGGTCGAGCTGGTAGCCGACGAGCACGCCGTCGCGCACGAGGTCCCACCCGCCGGTGGCGACGCCGTCGTCGTCGTAGCCGATCGTCGCCAGGCCGTGGGGGACCGTGCGGTCGCCGGTGACGTGCATGTGCCCCGAGCCGTAGCGCAGCGTGCCGAGCTGGTCGGGGGTGGCGAAGCTGGAACCGGCGTAGGCGGCCTCGTAGCCGATGGCCCGATCGTACTCGGTGGCGTGTCCGACGGACTCGTGGATCGTCAGCCACAGGTTGGTCGGGTCGATGACGAGGTCGTAGGCGCCCGCCGTGACGGTGGGGGCCCTGGTCTTCTCGGCGAGCAGGTCGGGCACCTGCGCCAGCTCGGCGTCCCAGCCCCATCCGGCCGTGCCGTCGAGGTACTCCCAGCCCCGGCCGACCGGCGGGGCGAGGGAGCTCATCGTCTCGAAGCCCCCCGCCGCGCGGTCGACGGCCGTGGCGGTGAACGTCGGCGCGATCCGGACGCGCTGCTGGGTGGTGGAGGTGCCTGCGAGGTCGGCGTAGAACTTGCACTCCCGCACCTGAGCGACCCCGGCGTGGGTGTGGTCGACGCCGTCCGCGGCGAGCAGCCGCTGCGACCACTCGGTGAGCAGCTCCACCTTCTCGCGGATGGGCACCGTGAACGGGTCCACCGTGTAGGCGGAGATCCACTCGACGCCGCGGTACACCGGCTCGTCGGCGCGCTCCACGCGCTCGACCGCGACCGGGGCCAGCGTGCGGGCCACCGCCACCGCACGCTGCGCCGTGGCCGCGGCACGGGCCGGGGTGAGCTCACCGTGCGAGGCGAACCCCCACACCCCGTCGACGATCACACGGACGGCGAGCCCGACGGAGGTGTCGTCGGCGACACCGGTGACGGCGCCGTCGCGCAGGTCGACGGACTGGGAGACGATCCGTTCGACACGCAGGTCGGCGTGCTGCGCGCCGAGCTCGCGGGCACGGGACAGGGCGGCGTCGGCGAGCGCCGCGAGCGGCAGGCTCGCGAACTCCGGATCGAACGGCATGCGCTCAACGTATCCCCAGCCACCGCAGCAGCACCTCGACCGGCGACGGGCGGTCGTCGCACCGCTCCATCGAGGTGCCGCCGTCGGGCCGCAGCCGCACGGCCTGGTCGGCGAGGCAGTCACCGTCGAGGTCGGTGTGCAGGAGCAGGTCGTCCCCGGCCTCGGTGAAGACCGAGTCGGCGTGGCCGTCGGCGTCGCTGTCGAGCCCCCCGGCCACGTGGATCCCAGTGCCAGTGTCGTCGAGCCCGGTGTCGTCGAGCCCGGTGCAGCCGGGTTCGTCGGGCACCCCGG
>JAKDLE010000378.1 GCA_030453005.1 Pseudonocardia sp.
GCCGAGCCGCCTGGACACCCCTCGCCGAGTTGCAGTAAGGCCACCTTCACGCAATCTCGTTGCAGGAAGGTGGCCTTACTGCAACGGGCCACGCGGCAACGGGACGACGCGATCAGCTCTTGCGCTTGGCGATCTCGTCGGTGAGCTGCGGGGTCACCGTGAACAGGTCGCCCACCACGCCGAAGTCGGCGATCTCGAAGATCGGCGCCTCGGCGTCCTTGTTCACCGCGATGATCGTCTTCGACGTCTGCATCCCGGCCCGGTGCTGGATCGCACCCGAGATGCCGAGCGCGATGTAGAGCTGCGGCGACACGGTCTTGCCGGTCTGCCCCACCTGGAACTGGTGCGGGTAGTAGCCCGAGTCCACCGCCGCGCGCGAGGCGCCCACGGCGGCCCCGAGCGTGTCGGCCAGCCCCTCGACCACGCCGAAGTCGTCGGCCGAACCCACACCACGACCACCGGACACGACCACCGAGGCCTCGGTCAGCTCCGGACGGTCACCGCCCACGATCGGCTCGCGGCTGGTGACCGCGGCGGACCGACCGCCCGAGGTCACCTCGACGGCCTGCTCGGCGCCCGCGCCCGGCGACGGCTCGATCTCCACCGAACCCGGGCGCAGCGTGATGACGGGGTGCTCGGTGTTGGCCTTCGCCTCCGCGACGTACGCGCCGCCGAACACCGAGTGCGTGACGCCGTCGCCGGAGAGGGCGACCACGTCGTTGAGCCACGCGGACCCCGTGCGCACGGCCAGCCGCCCCGCGATCTCCTTGCCGTCGGCGGAGACGCCGATCAGCACCGCGGCGGGCGACGCCGACTCGATCAGCGACGCGAGCACCGACACCTCGGGCGAGAGGAACTCGTCCGAGTCGGTCTCGGCCACGTAGATCTTCTCCGCGCCGTGCTCGCGCAGCCCGTCGGCCAGCTTGGCCGCCGTGCCCGCGGAGCCGACCACGACCGCCGACGGCTCGCCCAGCGTGCGGGCGGCGGTCAACAGCTCGTAGCTCGACTTCTTGATCTCACCCTCGAGGTGGTCGACGAGGACCAGTACCTCAGCCATATCGGTCTTCCTTCCTCAGATGAGCTTCTGCGACACGAGGAACGCGGCGATCTTCGAACCGCCGTCTCCCTCGTCGGTGACCTTCTCGCCCGCGCTCTTGGGCGGCTTCGGCGACGCCGAGGTCACCGACGTCAGCGCGTTGGCCAGCCCCACGTCGGAGGCGTCGATGCCCGCGTCGGCCAGCGACAGCGTGGCGACCGGCTTCTTCTTCGCGGCCATGATCCCCTTGAACGACGGGTACCGCGGTTCGTTGATCTTCTCGCCGACCGAGACGACGGCGGGCAGCGCGGCGGAGAGCATCGTGATGCCCTCGTCGGTCTCGCGCTTCACCGTGACCTGCGAGCCCTCGACCGTGATCTCGCGCGCGTGCGTGAGCGCCGGGAGGCCCAGCACGTCGGCGACCATGGCGGGCACCGCGCCCGCGCGACCGTCGGACGCCTCGTTGCCCGCGATCACCAGGTCCACACCCTCGACGGTGCCGATGGCCTTGGCCAGCGCCCGGGCGGTCTGCACCGCGTCCGAACCGCCCAGCGCCTCGTCCGACAGGTGCACCGCCTTGTCCGCGCCCATCGACAGCGCCTTGCGGATCGCGTCGGTGGCCCGGTCGGGGCCCATCGTCAGCACGGTGACCGCAGATTCGTCACCAGGGCCGTCGCCTGCCTCCTTGAGCACCAGCGCGGCCTCGACGGCCCGCTCGTTGATCTCGTCCAGGACCGCGTCGGTGGCGTCCCGGTCCAGAACACCGTCCGACGGGTTGAGCTTGCGTTCCGAATAGGTGTCGGGCACCTGCTTGACCAGCACGACGATGTTCATCGGACCTCTTCGACCTCCTGCCGGTGCGGACGTGCCGCGGGTGGGTCTCACCGGGCGCGCATCCGGGCCCGTACGGCCCGGACGACACCGGTGGGATGTGTCGACTGTGCCACCCGCACCGGTCTCGCGGCACGTCGGGCGGCTCGGCGTCATTGTTACCGGGCGGTATCGCCCCGGCCAACACGCGACACCGTGAAACTGCTCACCAGAGGCCCTCCGGGTGATCAACGGAGCACGTCGTGCCGATCATGGCTCGCATCAAGAACTTTCCTGGCCAGTCCTCGGGGCCGCACGCTGGTCGAGCAGGGCAGACGCATGGCGTCCGACCCGCGCCGCCGCCGTCAGGCCACGGACTTCCTCAGCAAGCTCCGCGGCCGCGGAACCCGATAGGGTATCCGCGGAGCATCGCCTGCCCGGGTGTCGGCGAGAGGGGTCGGCCGTGGTGGTCACCGGATTCGACGACCGGTACGGCTGCGGCTACGTGGTCAGGACCGGTGCCGACGCCACCGCCCCCGCCGCGCACACCCAAGCCGTCACCCACGGTGACGCGATGGTGCGGGCCACCCCCGAACTGGCCGCGTCCCTGCGCGACGCGCTGGCCAACCGGCCGGTCGCGTTGCTGACCTGGTCGGGCCCCGAGGTACCGCTCACGCTCGACGACCGCGTCCTGCTCGCGTGGCTGCGCCACACCGTCGGGGGTGTGCTGACGGTATCGGGCGACCCGGGGCCGTTCCCCGGCGTTCCGGGCCGCTGATTTCTGCTCGCCGCGCCGGTTTGCCGGGTCGACGGCCGGGGAATTCGTCACCACATCGAGTGAACGGACCCGTCCACGATCGGACGGGTCCGCACCGACGGGAAACGGAGTTCTCATGCCCTTCATGAATCGCATCATCGGTGCCGTCCGCGGCGCCGCTTCCGGGGGCCGACCGGCGAGAGGCGGCCCGATGCACGGCGGCACTCACGGCGGCACTCCCGGCGCGGGTCCCGGCATGACTCCCGGCGCGGGCCGCGGCGGCGTCCCCCGCTCCGGCCGGGGCCTGCTCAGCTCGCTGCTGAGCGGCCGTGGCAGGCGGCGCGGCCTGTAACCCGCCGCACGTCTCTCGTTCGACGGCGCCCCTCACCCTCGGTGACGGGCGTCGTCGGCATCATGACCCCTCCCCCTCCATCCGAACGAACACGAGCTGCGGGGGCGCGTTGATCCTCACCGGTATCCGGCTGAAACCGATCCCGCACGTCACGAACAGCGCGTTACCGGGCGCTCCGTAGCCCGCCGGGGCCCAGCCCGCGAGGGCGAGGCGTTCGTCGGCGCGCAGCTCGAGCAGTGACCAGACCGGCAGCCCGGGCAGGGCGATCTGGCCGCAGTGCGTGTGTCCCGCGACGGCGACCGGCGCCGACCCCGGCGGCAGCGCCCGGAAGGACAGGGGGTTGTGCATCACCACCAGCCGAGGTGCCCCGTCGGGCACCTCGGCCAGCGCCGCGGCCACATCGGTGCGTCCGAACCGGTATGCCCCGAGCCCGACGAGATGCAGCGCGGACACGCGGGGGCCGGGACCGGGCAGAGGCACCGCCTCGTTGCGGAGCACGCCGACACCCCGTCGCGCGAGTGCCGCGATGAGCGGCTGCACCGCGTCGACGGCGTGGTCGTGGTTGCCGAACACGACGTAGGTCGGGATTCCCGCGAGCGGCAGCGGCTCCAGCAGCTCGGCGACGGCGACGGCCTGCGCGGCCGGGTCCTGGGCGTCGCCGTAGACGAGGTCGCCCGCCACGACCGCGGCGGTAGGCCTCCGCCGCACCACCTCGTCGACGACCCGCTCGATCATCGCGGTGTTGGCGAACCACATGCCGACCTGGAGATCGGCGAACACCGCCACCGTCGCCTCGGTCCGCTCCGGGAACCGCGGCAGCTCCACGTCGAGCGTCCGGACGTCGAGGATCAGCCGGGGCTCGACGAGCGCGCCGTACCCGAGCAGCGCCACCACCGCGACGGCCAGTGCCGCGGCGATGCGGCGGCCCCAGCGCCGTCCGTCTCCGCGTGGCTTCTCCACGACTGGTGACTATCCGCGGCTCGCCCGTGCGAACCGGTGATCGGATGACGAAAGTCGTCATCGCCGCCGTCCTACACGCCTCCCGCCGGTGTCCCACATCCACGGGACCGGGGCCGCTGCCGAGGTCCAGCGCCGGCTCGGCGCCCGACAGCCGACCACTACGGCAGGCCGCGTCGGACTCGTCCGGTGGTTCGGTGCTGCGGTGTCCGACGCCCCGTGGCGGACCGGCCGCTGCCGGCAGGACGGCGGAGGCTCTCACCATGTCGCGTCGCGGAAGAATTCGGTCAGACCTCGCCCCCGCCAGCGCAGTATGGCGTCTTGGCAGGGGGGAGTGGGACGCTATCGCACTTCGATCATGACTCGACGACCGT
>JAKDLE010000379.1 GCA_030453005.1 Pseudonocardia sp.
CGGATGGTCGGGTATTAAAACCCGGTACTGGTTCACGAACTCAGACGCGGAAGGATACGCCGATCGTCGGTGAACGACGACGGGGTGGGGTCAGCGGGTTGCGGGTTCGCGACAGCAGCGCGAACAGCACCCGCTCACCGCCTGCGGATCGCGGCGGCGTCCCCGCAGGCGGTGAGCGGATGAGCTCGTCGAACCCGAGCCGGCGCCACAACCCGAGGGGTTGACTATGGCCGCTGGCCCGGGCGCTTCCTCTTTCGAGGCGGCACGATTCCTTCGCCGCAAGAACCGGAAGAGGTCCAGGGCGACAGCGGGTTCGGTGTCCGTCGTCACGTCCTGATGCGGCCCGTTTCGTATGCCCACATCGCGATCTCGACGCGGTTGCGGGCGTCGAGCTTGCGCATGAGGCTGGCGAGGTGGGTCTTGACGGTGCTGAGGCTGATGTGCATGTCGTCGGCGATCTCGCTGTTGGTCCAGCCCTGGGCGACCGGGATCAAGATCTCCTCCTCCCGGCTGGTGAGCGGTTCGAAGGGCGGCGCTGGTCTGGGTCTCGCGTGGGTGTCGGCGAAGGCGGCGAGGAGCCGCGCGGTGATGCTCGGGGCGATCAGGGCGTCTCCCTGGGCGGCCGCGTGGATCGCCTGCGTGAGCAGGGCGGGGCCGGCGTCTTTGAGCAGGAAGCCCCGGGCGCCGGCCTTCAAGGCCGCGTGCACGTACTCATCGAGGTCGAAGGTGGTGATCACGACGACCGCCAGCGGGTCGTCGACGCCCGCGCCTGCGAGCTGCCGGGTGGCCTCGATCCCGTCTACCCGGGGCATGCGGATGTCGAACAGGCATACGTCGGGGCGGAGCGTGCGGGCCAGGGCGACCGCCTCGCGGCCGTCGGCGGCCGCACCGACGACGTCGATGCCGGGCTGGGCGTCGAGGATCATGGTGAGTCCGGCACGGACGATGTCCTGGTCGTCGGCGATGAGCACGCGGATGGTCATGTCGTCGCGACGCTTCTCGGCAGCACCGCGTCGACCGTCCAGCCGCCGTCGGGGTCGGGTCCGGCCTGGAGGGTGCCGCCGAGCAGGCTCGCTCGTTCGGCCATGCCGACGAGGCCGTAGCCCGGGGGCGTGTGGCCGGTGGTGCTCGCATCGCCGTCGTCGCGGACGGTCAGGCGCACCCGTTCGCCCTCGTCGGCGACGTGGATGGTGACCCGGGTCGCGTGGCGGGCGTGGCGCACCGCGTTGGTGACCGCTTCCTGGGCGATCCGGTAGAGGGCAATCCCCACGGAGGGGTTGAGGTCGTCGAGGTCACCGGAGCACTGCACGTCGACGCGGGGCCACCCGCCGACGCTGCGGGCGAGTTGCTCGATGTCTGCCACGCCCGGGTGCGGAGCGAAGTCGGGCCCAGCCCCGTCGCGCAGGACGCCGACCATGGCTCGCATCTCCTCGAGCGTCCGCGACGCCGCTTCCTCGATGGTCTCGAGCGTGGCCAGTGCACGGTCGGGGTGGGATGCCGCCAGGGCACGCCCGGCCTGGGCCTGGATGGCGATGGCCGAGACGTGGTGGCCGACCGTGTCGTGGAGCTCGCGGGCGAGCTGGTTGCGCTGGCGGAGCTTGGCCTGCTCGATGTCGCGGACCCGGGCGCCTGCGTGGTAACGGATCGACGTGCCGAGCGCGGCGGAGAACAGGAAGAACCCGTACCCGGCCACCACCTCGGCCGGTTCGGCCGGCACGGCGGCGAGCGTGACGGGAAGCCAGACCAGGATCATCCCGAGGCCGATCGCGGCCTCCCGGCCGGCCCCCCAGCGGAACAGCGAGTACGGGAGCACCAGCACCACCGTGATGGTGTTGAGGCCGGTCCCGTCGATGGCGAAGATCCTCGCGACGTCGAATGCGATCAGCGTGCCGAACGCGACCGCGACCGCGCCCAGGGGATGAGTGCGTCGCCACAACAGTGCGAGCGCGATCACGACACTGACGGTGAGCACGACCGGGCGCCAGGCCAGGTCGTGGCGAACCATCGTCTCGATGACCGACCACGACACGACCACGGCGACGAGCGCC
This sequence comes from Pseudonocardia sp., assembly GCA_030453005.1. Lineage (GTDB taxonomy): Bacteria > Actinomycetota > Actinomycetes > Mycobacteriales > Pseudonocardiaceae > Pseudonocardia. The sequence goes on from JAKDLE010000379.1 coordinate 2,049, forward strand.
CAGTCCCGCCACACCCGGACGGGCGGATGCGGAGGGCGGGGTTCTGTCCACAGCGCCCGGAGGGCGCTTCTCACCATGCCCACAGCGTAGAGAGACCGCGCGCGTGGCGGACCAGCCGAAAGCACGAGGCGCGAGTCGTCCCCCGCCCAGGACAGCGCGAGCCAGCAGACGGATGTGCCGGTCGAGCTACCCCCGTCATCGTGAGGTCATGCCGATCGATGACGGGGACGCTCACAGCGGTGGCCAAGCGCGTTCCGAAGTCCGACCAACTGGCTCGCCTCCCGCGGCGGTCTGAGAAGACCGTGTGATGCAGGCGATCGTCCAGCACGCCTACGGAGCTGTCGACGTACGGCGCCAGCAGCGCGGGGCCCCCCCCCCCCCCCGGCGGGGGCCCGGGCGGGCGAGCCCCGCGGGCCCACGAGCCCACACCCGGGCCGCACGAGGTGTTCGTCCGCGTGCACGCGGCCTCTGTGAACCACGGAGACTGGTTCGTCACCTCCGGCCGGCCCTACGTCATGCGCGCGGCACTCGGGCTGCGCAGGCCACGGGTCGCCGTCCGCGGACGAGACCTCGCCGGCCGGGTCGAGACGGTCGGCGCGGCCGTGACCGGGTTCCGCCCCGGGGATGACGTCTACGCCGAGACCACCACAGGCAGCTTCGCCGAGTACGCCTGCGTCCCCGAACGCCTACTGGCGCTCAAGCCCACCAACCTCACCTTCGAGCAGGCCGCCGCGGTGCCGGTCGCCGCCGTCACCGCCTTGCAGGGCCTGCGCGACGTCGGCGAGGTGCAACCCGGCCATGCGGTGCTGATCAACGGCGCGTCGGGAGGCGTCGGCACGTTCGCCGTGCAGATCGCCAAGACCCTCGGCGCTGACGTCACCGGCGTGTGCAGCACCCGCAACGTCGAGCTGGTCCGCTCGCTCGGCGCCGACCACGTCATCGACTACACCCGGGAGGACTTCGCCCGCAGCGGGCAGCGCTACGACCTGATCTTCGACCTCGCCGGCCGGCACCCGCTGGCAGCCTGCCGAGGTGCGCTGACCCGGACCGGCACGCTCGTACTGGCAAGCGGCAACGGCGGTCGCGTTCTCGGTCCGCTGGGCCGCTACGTCCGAGCCCTGGCGTTGTCGCCGTTCGTGGCCCAGCGACTGCGGGTGCACGCCACGAAACCGTCCCGATCCGACCTCGACGCGCTCACCGCGCTCATCGAAGCCGGATCGGTCACGCCCGTGATCGAGGCGACCTACGCGTTGGCCGACACCGCCCAGGCCATCCGCCACCTCGTCGAGCGACACGCCCGAGCCAAGCTCGTCATCGCCGTGTGCGGAAGCCATGCCACGCGGTCAACCATCAACGAAGGAGATCGAACATGAATGACCTCGATACCGCCGAGCAGACCAGGAATCAGGCCGACAGCTGCACCGTCCCCGCCACCCCCCTGAGGCCCCTCGGGCCCGTCGACCGTCGCCTGCTGCGCGGTGCCGGCCTCACCGGCGCCGTTGGCAGCCTGCTCATGCTGGCCACGTTCGTGTTCGTCGGCGCGCTGGGCCTGCCGGCCCCCTCCACCCCCGATGCCCTGCTCCGCTTCCCCGAGATCCAGTACGCCCGGGCGGCGGAGAACCTGCTCTACCTCGCCGCGATCGTGCTGTGGGCGGTGCATCACGAGCTGCTGCACCGGCTGCTGCGCGGCACCGCACCGGTGCTGTCCGCCGCCGCTCGAACCGTCGGTTCCCTCGGGGCAGCTGTGCTCGCGGCCAACGCCATGCTCAACGTTTCCACCGCGGCGATGTCGCAGGCCTACCAGGAGGCCGCCGAGGCCGACCGGTCGGTCGTCGTACTGGCCTGGCAGGCCGCGCAGGGCGTCATGGACGCGCTGCTGGTCACCGGCGCCCTGCTGCTGCCCGCGGCCGTCGTGCTGTTCGGGATCGCGCTGTGCCGCGGCCTGAGCCCGATCCTGGGCTGGGGCGCGGTCGTCGTCGGCACCGCAGGCACGGCCGCCGCCCTCCTCGTCGCCGCGACCAGCTCGCCGTCCGCGCTGGTCGCCGTCAGCATCCTCGGCACGCTGACCTTCCACCTGGTCGTAGGCATCCGCTGGCTCCGGCTGTCGCGTAGCTGACCGCAGCCACATCATGCAGGACGTTCGGATGGTCGGCCGGCGGCCCGCTCCCGCCCGTCGAGGATGAGGTCGAGCCCGAACCCGTAGAAGTAGCTGTCGGCTGCGTGAACGCG
>JAKDLE010000380.1 GCA_030453005.1 Pseudonocardia sp.
GGTGACCAGCCGCTGGCTCGGCGGCGAAACGATGCTGATGGAGACCGCGATGGCCAAGAACACCGCGGTGGCGGCGTGTGACCACGTCGTCTACGAGTGCGTCCAACTCCTCGGCGGCCTGGGCTACATGCGCGAGCACGAGGTGGAGCGGCACTACCGCGACGCGAGGCTCCTGAGCATAGGAGGCGGCACGACAGAGATCATGAACGAGATCATCACGAAGCTCCTCGGCCTCTGACTGATCATGCCGCCAGGGATCAGCGGGCGCGCCAGTAGCCGGTGGCGTACACCGCCCTGCGGTCGATCCCGCGGTCGTCGAACAGGTGTCTGCGGAGGTCCTTGACGCACGCGCTCTCGCCCGAGAGCCAGGCCTGGCCGCGGCCGGGCGGGAACTCCGCGGCTCGGACGGCCTCGGTGAGGGGCTCGCCGGGCTCGCGATCGCCGCGGTGCACCCAGCGCACGGTCGTCGGCAGGTCCTGCTCCTCGGCCGCGTCGGCGACCTCCAGGAAGGCGAACACGGGGACGCCCGGCGGCAGCGCGTCGAGCACGGTGGCCACCGCGGGCAGCGCGGTCTCGTCGCCGATCACGACGTGGAAGTCCGCGGTGGGGTCCGGCGCGTAGCGCCCACCGGGCTCCGAGACCGCCACCCAGGACCCGGGCCGGGCGTCGCGGGCCCAGGCGGCGGCGGGGCCGTGGCCCTCGTGCAGCACGAAGTCGACGTCCAGCTCACCCGCACCCGGGTCGAACCGGCGCACCGTGTACGTCCGGATCGCGGGTCGGACCTCGCCCGCGGGCCACACCGGGCCGCCGGACGCCGCCCGCGGCACGGCGGGTCGGTCCTGGCCGGGCACGGGGAAGAACATCTTGATGCGGCGGTCCGGGCCGTCACCGGAGAAGCCGGCCAGCTCGTCGCCGCCGAGCGTCACGCGGATCATGCGCGGGGTGATGCGCTCACTGCGCCGGACCTGCAGGAGGCGGGGTGCGGTCGTCGTCACCGAGACGATTGTGCCCCAAGCCCGGTCCAGGCCAGGTCCATGAGGTACTCGGTGGCCTGCTCGCTGGTGACGGTGCGGGCGCTGCCGCGCCACACGGCCAACCGCTCGCAGGCGCCGACGATCACCTGCGCCCAGCCGGCCAGGCGCTGCGGGTCGGTGTCGGGGGCCTGCGCGGCGAGCAGGGCGGCGATGAAGTCGGTCTGCTGCGCGCGGATGCCCTCCAGCGCCTCGCCCGCCACGGTCGACTCGCAGTACAGCAGCGTCCACTCGGGTTCGTGGCGCTCCAGGTAGTCGAAGAACGCGCGGGTGCCGCGGCGCAGCATGTCCTCCGGGTCCGACGCCGACGCCGCAGCGGTGGTGGTGACCTCCAGCAGCTCCGCGCGAGCCCGGGAGATGCAGGCGAGCAGCAGGCCGTCCTTGGAGCCGAAGTGGGTGTAGAGCACCGGCTTGGTGACGCCCACCCGCTCGGCGACGGCGTCCATCGAGGCGGTCTGGAACCCTCGTTCACTGAACACCGCGACGGCGGCGTCCAGGATCTGCTGTTCGCGCTCGGCCCGGCCGAGACGGCGGCGGGGGACCCGGGTCTCCATGGGAATGACCCTACCGCAGGTAACTTACCCGTGGTAACTTACTGTCGGTAACGCCGACCGGGAGGATTTCAGAGATGAACGAGACCGTGGACGTGGCCATCGTCGGCAGCGGGTTCGCCGGGCTCGGGGCCGCCGTGCGTCTCGCCGAGGCCGGGCGCGGCGACTTCGTCATCCTGGAGAAGGGTGAGAGCGTCGGCGGTACCTGGCGCGACAACACCTACCCGGGGTGCGCCTGCGACGTGCAGAGCCACCTCTACTCCTTCTCCTTCGCGCCCAACCCGAACTGGACGCGCAACTTCGCGCGCCAGCCCGAGATCCGCGCGTACCTGGAGTCGCTGACCGACCGCTACGGCCTGCGCGACCGGCTGCGGTTCGGCCGCGAGATCACCGGGCTGGAGTGGGACGGCTCCCGCTGGGAGGTGCGCAGCGCCGACGGTGAGGTCGTGCACGCGCGTGCCGTCGTCTGGGGCACCGGGCCGCTGCACATCCCGTCGCTGCCCGAGATCGAAGGCCTCGACGAGTTCACCGGCGCCGTGTTCCACTCCTCGCGCTGGGACCACGACCGCGACCTGCGGGGTAGGCGCGTCGCCGTGATCGGCACCGGGGCCAGCGCGATCCAGTTCGTGCCGCAGATCCAGCCCGAGGTCGCGTCGCTCACGCTGTTCCAGCGCACCGCGCCGTGGGTGCTGCCCAAGCCCGACCGCGAGATCCCCGGTCTGCTGCGGCGGATCTACCAGGCGCTGCCCCTCGTCCAGCGCCTCCAGCGGGCGATCATCTACGGACGCAACGAGATGCTCGTCGGCGGCTTCCTGAAGCCCGCCCGCATGAAGATCATCGAGGGCTTCGCGCGCGCCTACCTCGACCGCAAGTTCGCCGACCGCCCCGACCTCAAGGCCAAGCTGACACCGGACTTCACGATCGGCTGCAAGCGCATCCTCATGTCCAACGACTACTACTCGGCGCTCAAGCGGGACAACGTCGCCGTCGTGACCGACGGGATCGAGCGCGTCACGGCCACCGGTGTCGTCACCGCCGACGGCGTGGAGCACGAGGTCGACACGATCATCTTCGGCACCGGTTTCCGGGTCGGTGAGGGCATGGGCACCGTGGCGGTGACCGGGCGCGACGGCGTGAAGCTCGACGACGTGTGGGCCGACGGCCCGGAGGCGCTGCTCGGCACGACGGTCGCCGGGTTCCCCAACCTGTTCATGATGATCGGCCCGAACACCGGCCTGGGACACAGCTCGATGGTCTACATGATCGAGTCGCAGACGAGCTTCCTGCTCGACGCGCTCCGGCTCGTCGATGCGCACGGCGCCACCGCCCTCGACACCCGTCGCGACCGGCAGGACGCCTTCAACGTCGAGGTCCAGCGCCGCCTGGAGGGTTCGGTGTGGAACACCGGCGGCTGCAAGTCCTGGTACCTGGACGCGCAAGGCAACAACCGGACCGTGTGGCCCGGCTACACGTTCGACTACCGCCGCCGCACCCGGAAGGTGAACCTGCCCGACCACGAGCTGGTTCACTAGGACGCCATGTTCGTCTACTCCCTGCCGATGGCCACCCGCTTCCGCGGGATCACCGTGCGGGAGGGTCTGCTGATCGAGGGCCCGGCCGGGTGGGGCGAGTTCTGCCCCTTCCCCGAGTACGACGACGCCGAGGCCCGCCCGTGGCTCGACGCCGCGGTCGAGGCCGCCGAGCAGGGGTGGCCGGCGCCGGTGCGGGAGTCGGTGCCGGTCAACGCGATCGTGCCCGCGGTGTCGCCCTCGCTGGCGCACGCCCGGGTCGTCGCGTCGGGGTGCGGCACGGCGAAGGTCAAGGTCGCCGACGCGCCCGACTCGCTGCCCGACGACCTCGCGCGGGTCGAGGCGGTGCGCGACGCGCTCGGTCCGGGCGGGCACGTGCGGGTCGACGCCAACGCCCGCTGGGACACCGACCAGGCGGTGACGGCGATCCGCGCCCTGGATCGCGCGGCGGGCGGGCTGCAGTACGTCGAACAGCCCTGCGAGACGCTCGACGAGCTGGCCGCCGTGCGCCGTCGGGTGGACGTGCCCATCGCGGCCGACGAGTCGATCCGACGCGCCGAGGACCCGCTGCGCGTGGCGGTGGCGGGAGCGGCCGACATCGCGGTGCTCAAGTGCGCGCCCCTGGGCGGGGTGCGCCGCGCGCTGGCCGTCGCGCAGGCGTGCGGGCTGCCGTGCGTGGTGTCCTCCGCGCTGGAGTCCGCGGTGGGCCTGGCCGCGGAGATCGCGCTGGCGGGGGCGCTGCCCGACCTGCGGTTCGCCTGCGGGCTCGGTACCGGCGCGCTGCTGGCCGCCGACGTCGCCTCGGTGGCGGCGCCGAGGGACGGGATGCTGGCGGTGCCGCGCCGCGCCCCCGAGCCCACCCGCAGGCTCCAGGTGGCGGCCGGCCCGGAGCGAACCCGCTGGTGGCACGAGCGCCTGGCCCGGGTCCGCCTGCTCTGAAGCCCGCTCGCCTTGCTCTGCACACCGATACGCACCACCGGATGTGCGGGCCGGTGCGTCGAGGTGTGCAGAGCAAGGAACCGGGGCAGCCGCCGCTGCATGATCACGGCCTACCGCACGCTGTGGTCGTCCCCGCAGCAACGATGTGCGGCTCGCGACGATCACCGTCCGTGCGCATGCTCATGATCACCGTTCACCGCACGCCCCGGTCGTG
>JAKDLE010000381.1 GCA_030453005.1 Pseudonocardia sp.
GGCCGCCGCGGCGGCTGCGGCGGGTGCCTCGGCCTTCGACCGGGCCGTCGAACTGCTGGACGCCGCACTCGCGCTGCCCGGCCTGGACCCGTCCTCCCGTACCGGGTTGCAGCTACAGGCCGCCGAGGCCGAGTTCGCCGCAGGCCTCCCCGACACGGCGGTGAGGCGATGTCGGGAGGTCTCCGCGGAGAGCACCGACGCGGCCGAGCTCGTGCGTTCGGCTTTGGTCGTCCGCGGGATCGGCGGCCCGCACAACGTCGAGGTGATCCGCCTCTGCGACGTCGCACTGCGCAACCTGGAGCCCGGCGACCGGGCCGGTCGGGCGCGGCTACTGGCCCAACGGGCGTTGGTCACCGCGGAGGCGGTCGGCTGGGAGGAGCTGGACGCCGACAGCGCGGAGGCGCTCCGACTCGCTCAGGACAGCGGTTCCGTGGACGCACTCGCCGACGCGCTGCGAGCGCGGCAGCACGCCGTCAGCGGCCCGGGCGGGCTCACCGAGCGTCTCGACATCGCCCGTCGGATGATCGAGCTCGCCGGGCGTCACGGCAGGGACGACGCCGAGCTGTGGGGCAGGCTCTGGCGGGTGGACGCGGCCTTCGAACTGGGCGCACTGGACGTCGTCGACACCGAGCTCACGCAGCTCGCCGGTCTCGCCGAGCGCCTCGGCTGGCCCCTGGCCGTCTGGCACAGGCATCGGCTCTCCGCTGCGCGGTACCTGCAGGCGGGCCGGTTCGACGACGCCGTCGCCGAGGCCGACCGCGCCCTCGCCGCCGCGCGTGGCACCGGTGACCTCACCGCCATCGGTGTCGACGGGGCGTTCCGCAGCGAGGTCCACCGGCTGCGCGGCGACCACACCGAGATGGTGGCCCTGCTCCGACGTGCTGAGCAGATGGTGGACGTGGTGCGGATGCCCGTCTTCTGGGCCCAGGCGGGGTTGTACCTGTACGAGGCGGGCGAGTACGACTCCGGTCGGCACTACCTGGAGCTGCTGCGGCCCGTCGTCGGCGGCCTGCCCGAGGACGGCCGCTGGCTCATCACCCTTCTCCTGACCGGCGAGCTCGCCGCGCGACTGGGCGACCGCCGGACCGCCGAGCTGTGTCTGACCCGCGTCACTCCCTACGCCGCCCACTACATCGCGGGAGGGTCCGGGTCCGTGCGCTGCGACGGTGCGGTCTCGCGGGTGCTGGGTGTCCTCGCCGCGGCACTCGGCCGCGACGAGGAGGCCGAGCGCAGGCTCACCGACGCCGTCGCTATGGAGGACCGGGTCGGTGCCGGCCCCTACCGCGTGTGCTCGGAGACCTCGCTGGCGCGGCTGCTCGCCCGCCGCCCGCAGGCTCGGGATGGTGCCCGCGCTGGCCGCGGCCGAGGAGGTGCTGGCGCGGATACGCAGCGAGCAACAGGCGGCCCTGCCGCTGACGGCGCGGGAACGCGAGGTGCTCGACCACCTCGCCCGGGGCCGGACCAACCGCCAGATCGCGGCCGAGCTGGTGCTGTCCGAACGGACCGTCGAGACCCACGTCGGGCACGTGCTCGGCAAGCTCGGCGTCGCCAACCGGACCGAGGCCGCGGCGTGGGCCGCTCGACGCGGCCACCCGCACACGTCTCCGTAGCGGACCGAGTGGTTCCCCGGATCCCCTCGGTTCCTCCGAGCGGCACCGTCGTCGACACCACATCACGACGGCCCACGGAGGACCCCATGTACGCCACCCTGCACCGTACGGTCGGAGCCACGACCGACGACCCGGACCCCGCGCTGCGCCTGCACCAGATCGGCGGACCGGTCACGCTGACCGTGCGGCTGACGCCCGAGCGACCCGCCGACCCCACCGCGTTCGAGGTCCGCTCCGACTGCGGCCTCACCGAACCCGCCGGGGTCGCGACCGCGGCGCAGGTACTGACGTTCAGCGGGCCGATCAGCGAAGCGGCCGACGAGGCCGCCGAGTGGGCGGGCCGCGAACGGATCGCCCCTGCCATGGACGGCCACCCCGGGGGCGTCCGGCTGCTCACCCTGTGGCAGCCGGAGCTGCGCCGGAAGATCCTCATCACGCTGGCGACGTCCCTGGAGTCGCTGGAGGAGGCGGGCAGAAAGATCAGCAGCCTGCCCCTGCTGCCCGGCGAGGACGTCGCCCTGCTGCCCGGCCCGGACCACGTCGAGTTCTTCCGGGTCGAGTTCTTCCGGGTCGAGTCGTGACCACCGCCACCGCACTGGCCGCCGGCCGCCACACGCTCGTGGCGCAGCGCTGCACGGTGCGGTTCGTCGCCCGCGGCCTCGGCCTCGCCGTACCCGGCGAGATCTCCGTGCACTCCGGCGAGGTGGAGGTCGACGACACCGGGGCCGTGGTCAGCGCCGAACTGGACGCGGCGAGCTTCCGCACCCGCAGTGCCCGGCGCGACCGCGACGTCCGCTCACCGCGGTTCCTCGACGTCGAACGGATGCCGAGAATCCTGGTCAGCGGACGGTGGGATGGACCGGGGACCCCGCTGCACGCCGGGCTGACGGTCAAGGAGGTCACCGCCCCGGTCGAGATCGTGATCGTGGACGGCGACCGGACCCCCGGCGGTGCGGTCGTGCACGCGCGGGGTCGGGTCGACCGCCGCGCCTACCCCGTCGGGCCGGTGCGCGGACCGATCGGACGATGGGTCGACGTCGAGATGAGGATCGTCCTCCTACCGTCGGTCCTGCCGCCCTCCTGAGCGCGAACCGGGCCCGGGGGAACCGTCGCCGAGCCGCGCAGGACGGCCGTTCCACCCGAGAGTCCTCACGGGTTCCGGTGGGCGCCCCGCTGCTCGGTCGGAGCGGACTGGACGGTACGGCCGTTGCCGTCGTGCTCCCCCGGCCCGGCCTGGGCGTGCTCCGGCTGCCCGCCGTACTCCGGCGGGGCGGTCTGGTACTGGGTCTGGTACTGGGTCTGCTGCCCGTCGGGCTGGGCGTGCTGCTGCTGGACGCGCTGGGCGTCGTGCTGGGCCCGCTCCCGGCCGGTCTGCATGTCCTGTTTGACGGTGTCGCGCTGCTCCTGGGCCTTGCGGTAGCCCGAGTTGACCAGCTCCGCCGCCGCGTCGCGACCGCCGAGCCCGAAGGCCAGCGCCGCGGCCAGCGCGGTGGAGCCGACCAGCGCGACGTAGGTGATCGTGACGATCACCGGGGCGATGTTGAGCTGGGTCAGGATCATGAACACCGCGATGCCCATGACCAGCGCGGGGACCACGGCGCGGACGATCTTCCCGGTCGGGGTGTCGCCCATCGTCCGGTGCGCGAGCCCGCCGAGCGCACCGGCCAGCGCGGCGGCCACGATGAAGATCAGCAGTGCGGCGATGACGTTGGGCAGGTAGGACAGCACCTGGTTCATGAACCCGGTCAGAGCCGGGATGCCCAGGGCGCCGATCGCCGAGGAGATCACGAACAGCATGATCACCCAGAACACGACGCCGCCGACCAGCGCCGCGGGGCTGCCGCCCGGGCTCGCCTTCTCGACGTAGCTGCCGCCCGAGTTGTCCGTGAGCCGCTGGTCGAACCGCACCTTCTGCAGCAGCTTGGTGATGACCTTGTTCAGGATCTTGGCGATGATGTAGCCGACCAGCAGGATGATCAGCGCGCCGATCAGCTGGGGCAGGTAGTTCATGAACTGGGTGAACGCGCTCTGCAGGCTCTGCAGGATGTTGAAGCCCGAACCGGGCTGTCCTTGCGCGAGGATCTGTGACATCGGCTGCCTCCTATCGGGGTTCGCCGGTGATGGATGTCCCTTCCGTCATCGCGGCGCTCGGCACACGGTGGCGTTGCCGCACCGAGCGCCCGGGAAACCCCTGGCGACGTGCGATCACCCGAACGGGCGAGCGCTACGGTCACGCTGTGGTGTATCGCGAGCTCCCCGCGCCTGCGGCGCTCTCCGGGCTCGTCGAGTGCGGGTGGCTCGCGGCGACCGGCCCGCAGGAGGTTCGGCAGGTGCACGACGTCCTGCCCGACGGCTGCATGGACGTCATCTGGAGCGGTGGAGCGCTCGTCGTCGCCGGGCCCGACACGGCACCGCACGCCGCTCCGCGCGAACCGGGCGATGTCGCCGTGGGTCTGCGGTTCGCCCCCGGCGCGCTGCCCGGCCTGCTCGGCGTCCCGGCGACCGCGCTGCGCGACCAGCGCGTGCCGCTCGGCGAACTCCATCCGCGCCTCACCCGGCGGGTCGAGTCGCGGCTGAGCGCGGCGGGCCCCCTCGGGGCGGCGGAGGTGGGATCCGGCCTCGTCACCCTCGCCCTCGCCCTGCCCGGAGGC
>JAKDLE010000382.1 GCA_030453005.1 Pseudonocardia sp.
TGCGCAGGTACTCGCGGGTGCCCACCGCCGACGTGATCGACCGCAGCCCGTTGTGCCCGCCCTCGCCGCCACCGCGCTTGAGCCGGATGACGCCGAAGCCGAGGTCGAGGTCGTCGTGCACCACCACGACGTCATCGAGCGGTACGGAGAAGTACTTCGCCAGGTTCGCCACCGGAGCGCCGGACACGTTCATGTACGTCCGTGGCTTGGCCAGCACGACACGGCGGCCGGCGAGACGGCCCTCCAGCACGTCGGAGTTCGAGCGGTGCTTGGAGAAGCGGCCCCCGCCTGCCCGCGCCGCCAGTAGCTCGACGACGCGGAAGCCGACGTTGTGACGGGTCCCGGCGTAGTCGGGACCCGGGTTGCCGAGCCCCACCACCAGGGCAGGGCCCGGCGCCACGATCAGCTCTCCTCGGTGTCGGACTCCTCGGACGCCGCCTCCGGGGTGCCCTCGTCGGTGTCGGTCTCCGGCGCGTCCTCGATGACGCCTGCGCCCTCGACGTCGACCTCGGCCTCCAGGTCGGCCTGCGTCGGCGAGGCGTTGACGTTGACGACGAGCGCCTCGGGGTCGGTGCGCAGCTCGCAGTTGGCGGGCAGTGTGATCGAGCCGGCGAGGATCTGCGTGCCGATCGCGAGACCCTCGACGGAGACCTCGACGTACTCCGGGATGGAGGAGACGTCGGACTCGACCTCGAGGGTGTTGAGCTCCTGGGTGACCAGGCTGCCGGGGGCGGCGTCGCCGGTGACGTGGACCGTGATCTCGACGACGACCTTCTCGCCGCGGGTGATCACGAGCAGGTCGACGTGCTCGATGTAGGGGCGGATCGGGTGCTGTACGACCGTCTTGGTCAGCGCGAGCTGCGGGCTGCCACCGATGTCGATCGTGACGACGGCGTTGCGGCCCTGCTCGCGCACGATGCGCTTGAACTCCAGCTCGGGGAGCGAGAGGTGCTGGGGGTCGCTGCCGTGCCCGTAGAGCACAGCGGGGATCCTGCCCGCGCGACGGGTACGGCGGGCTGCGCCCTTGCCGAACTCCGTGCGGGTCTCGGCGGCGATGCGGGCCTCGGCCACGGTGCTTCTCCTCGATCAGCTGATCTGCGATGGGGACGCGCGGCGAGGGGCACCGGTCCTGCCGGGGCCACGTCGATCACGGCGGGCTGACGTCACCCGCCCTCGCCGCGGAACTGGAGGAGACGATACGCGACCGGCCCTCCGCGCCCTCCGCCCGGGTCGGGAACCGCGGTCCGGCGCGCCGATCGGCGAACTCGGCGCGGCGATCGGCAAACTCGCCGGGTGGATCGGCAAACTCGCCGGGTGGGTGTCAGGCGTTGCCGTTGAAGAGGCTGGTGACGGAGCCGTCGTCGAAGACGGCGTGGACGGCCTGGGCGAGCAGCGGGGCGATGGAGAGCACCGTCATGGCCGGGAAGCGCTTGTCGTCGGGGATCGGGAGGGTGTCGGTGAAGACCACCTCTCGGGCCCCGCAGGTGGACAGGCGCTCGGCGGCCGGGCCCGAGAGCACGCCGTGGGTGGCCGCGACCACCACGTCCGTGGCGCCCTGCTCGAGCAACGCCTGCACCGCCTTCGCCACCGTGCCGCCGGTGTCGATCATGTCGTCGATGACGACGCAGAGCCTGCCCTCGATGTCGCCGACGACCCGGTTGGCGACGGCCTCGTTGGGCTTGCGCGGGTCGCGGGTCTTGTGGATGAACGCCAGCGGGGTGCCGCCCAGCGTCTCCGCCCAGCGCTCGGCCAGGCGCACGCGCCCGGAGTCGGGGGAGACCACGGTCATGTCGTGGTCGGCGCCGTAGGTGCGCCGGACGTAGTCGGCGAGCACGGGCAACGCGAAGAGGTGGTCGACCGGGCCGTCGAAGAAGCCCTGGATCTGGGCGGTGTGCAGGTCGACGGTCATGATCCGGTCGGCGCCCGCCACCAGGAACATGTCGGCGATCAGGCGCGCGGAGATCGGTTCGCGGCCGCGGTGCTTCTTGTCCTGGCGCGCGTAGCCCCAGAACGGCATGACGACCGTGATCCGCTTGGCCGAGGCTCGCTTCAGTGCGTCGACCATGATCAGCTGCTCCATGATCTGGTCGTTGATCGGCGCGGAGTGCGACTGCAGCACGAACGCGTCGCAGCCGCGGACGGACTCCTCGAACCGCACGAAGATCTCGCCGTTGGCGAACGAGTACGCCGACTGCGGCGTGATCGACACGTCGAGGTGCTTCGCCACCTGCTCGGCCAGCTCCGGGTGCGCCCGCCCGGAGAAGAGCATCAGGTGCTTCTTGGGCGTCGCCGACATCGGACTCATCGCGCTCCCCCGCTGCGCTCGATCGACGATGCCCCCGGGCGCCGTGCTGATGGCTCGCTCACCGTGTTGTGCCTCCGTGGCCGTTGTTCGCCGGGTCGACGGACGCCCGGCGGGCGGCCTCTGCGGCGGGGGTGCCGGGCCGCTTGGTCGCGACCCACCCGTCGATGGTGCGTTGTGCGCCTGCCGACACGGCGAGCGCCCCCGGCGGGACGTCGGAGCGGACGACGGCGCCCGCCCCGGTGTAGGCGCCGTCGCCGATCCGCACCGGGGCGACGAACGTGTTGTCTGAGCCCGTGCGGACGTGGGAGCCGACGACGGTGCGCTGCTTGCGCACGCCGTCGTAGTTGACGAACACCGACGACGCGCCGATGTTGCTGTGCTCGCCGATCGTGGCGTCGCCGACGTAGGTGAGATGCGGCACCTTGCTCCCCGCGCCGATGTCGGCGTTCTTCACCTCGACGAACGTGCCGATCTTGCCGCGCTCGCCGAGCCGCGCGCCGGGCCGCAGGTAGGCGAAGGGCCCGACGGACGCCCCCGGACCGATGACGGACTCGCTGCCGTGGGTGCGCACCACGCTGGCGCCCGCGCCGATCTCGCACGCCGTGAGCGTGGTGTCCGGCCCGATCTCGGCGCCGCCGCCCACGGAGGTGCGGCCGTGCAACTGGGTGCCCGGACGGAGCACGACGTCGGCGGCCAGGTGGCACTGCACGTCGACCCAGGTGGTGGCGGGATCGACGACGGTGACCCCGGCGAGCATCCAGCGGTGCAGCACGCGCCGGTTCAGCTCCGCGGCCACGGCGGCGAGCTGGACTCGGTCGTTGACGCCGGTCACCTGCCACGTGTCGGGGCAGGGGACGGCCCCGACGCCCGCGTCGGCGGTGTGCGCGACCGCGACGAGGTCGGTCAGGTAGAGCTCGCCTTGGCTGTTGGTCGTGCCCAGTCGCCCGAGCTCCGTGCGGAGGAACGCGGCGTCGAACACGTACACCCCGGAGTTGACCTCGCGCACCGTGCGCTGCTCGTCGGTGGCGTCGGCCTGCTCGACGATCGCGGTGACGACACCGTCGGGGCCGCGCAGCACGCGGCCGTATCCGGTGGGGTCGAGCAGTTCGGTGGTGAGGAGCGTGACGGCGACGCCGCTGTCGCGGTGCCGCGCGAGCAGGTCGGCGAGCGTGCCGGGCTCCAACAGCGGGACGTCGCCGTAGCTGACGAGTACCGGCCCGTCGAGGTCGGCGGGCAACGCGTCGAGGCCACAGCGCACGGCGTGCCCGGTGCCGAGCTGCCGGTCCTGTACGGCGGTGAGCAGCGGGCGTTGCAGATCCGAGGCGCACTCCTGCACGGCGGCGCCGACCTGCTCCCGGGCGTGGCCGACGACGACGACGACGTGCGCGGGTTCGAGTACGGCGACCGCGCGCACGGCGTGGCTCAGCAGGCTGCGGCCGCCCACCGGGTGCAGGACCTTCGGCGTGGCCGAGTGCATCCGGGTGCCCTCACCCGCCGCGAGCACCAGGGCCGCGGAGGGCGGGGGCGCGGGCGGTGTCGCCGTCGTGGCGGTGCCGGGATCGGGCATGAGGCGCGGCTCCCTGGTCGTTGATGCGCGGCGAGGCTCGTGAGCAGCGTCGACGCCGGTGAACGTCGGGAATCCTACGTCCCCACCGCGTCACCCGGCCGGGCGCCGTAACCACCGCGGTCCGTCCCTCGTTGGGGGGTCGGACGCGCGGCAGCCTGCCGGCGAGCCGCCGTCTGGGACGAGCAAGGTGAGGACGTCGATGGGTGAACACAGCAGGGGTGCACGGTCGGGGTGGCGGAAGGCGGCGGTGGCCGCCGCGGTCGTCGGCCTGGGTGCACTCGGCACGGTCGGTCCGGCGAACGCGGGGCCCGACATCGTCGAGGGCACGCCCTGTACCGCGGTGGCCCGGGCGTGCGTCGACCTGGACGCGAAGCTGGCCTGGTTGATC
>JAKDLE010000383.1 GCA_030453005.1 Pseudonocardia sp.
CTTCGTGAGCATGCCGCTGACCGCCCCCGTCGCCGGGGCCCTCCCCGAGGGCATCACCAACCCGCCGATCGACGACCTGCTGGGCCAGGTGAGCTCGAAGTACGCGCTGGTGATCTACGCCGCCAAGCGTGCCCGCCAGATCAACGACTACTACTCCCAGCTCGGTGAGGGTCTGCTCGAGTACGTCGGCCCCCTCGTGGAGCCGGGCCCGCGCGAGAAGCCGCTCTCGATCGCCATGCGCGAGATCCAGGCCGGGATGCTGGAGCACACCGAGGGCGAGCAGTAGAGCCGTCCGTGAGCGCAGCGGACTCGTCACCCTCGGTCCTGCTGGGGGTGGCGGGCGGAATCGCCGCCTACAAGAGCGTGGAGCTGCTGCGCCGGCTCACCGAGACCGGCCACTCCGTGCGCGTGCTGCCCACCGCGTCGGCGTGCGAGTTCGTCGGCGTCGCCACCTTCGAGGCGCTGTCCGGGCAGCCGGTGCACACCGGGGTGTTCGCCGACGTCCCGTCGGTACCCCACGTCCGGCTCGGCCAGCAGGCCGACCTCGTCGTCGTCGCCCCGGCCACGGCCGACCTGCTCGCCCGCGCGGCCCACGGCCGCGCCGACGACCTGCTCACGGCGTCCCTGCTCACCGCACGCTGTCCGGTGCTGTTCGCCCCCGCCATGCACACCGAGATGTGGGAGCACCCCGCCACCCGCGACAACGTCGCGCTGCTGCGCGCCCGGGGCGCGGTCGTCATGGAGCCCGCGTCCGGACGGCTCACCGGCCGCGACACCGGCCCGGGCAGGCTGCCCGACCCCGCGGAGATCGCCGACCTGGCCCGGCTGCTCCTGGAGCGGCCCGACGCGCTCCCGCACGACCTGCACGGCCGTCGGGTCGTCGTCAGCGCCGGGGGCACCCGCGAGGCGCTCGACCCCGTCCGCTACCTCGGCAACCGCTCGTCGGGCAGGCAGGGCTACGCGCTCGCACGGGTCGCCGCACAGCGGGGAGCGGCGGTCACCCTCGTGTCCGCGCACACCGCGGAGCTCGGTGACCCGGCCGCCGTCGACGTCGTGCGCGTGGGCTCGGCCCGGGAGCTGCGCGAGGCGATGGTCGCCGCCGTGGCGGACGCCGACGCCGTCGTCATGGCCGCCGCGGTGGCCGACTTCCGGCCCGTCGTCCGGGCCGATGACAAGATCAAGAAAGGGTCGGGGGCCCCGGCGCCGCGCGCGCTGGCGGTCAATCCCGACATCCTCGCCGAGCTGGTGCGCTCCCGGCGGGCCGGGCAGGTCGTGGTCGGGTTCGCGGCGGAGACCGGCGACGCGACGGGCGACGTCCTGCATCACGGCCGGGCCAAGCTCGCCCGCAAGGGGTGCGACCTGCTCGTGGTCAATGCGGTGGGTGACGGGCAGGCGTTCGAGGTGGCCGACAACGCGGGCTGGCTGCTGGGGGCCGACGGCTCGGAGACGGAGCTGATGACCGGCTCCAAGGCGCTGCTCGCGTCCCGCGTGTGGGACGCGGTCGTAGCGCGGCTGTAGCGGACCTGCACCCCGCGGGACGGGCGCTCGACGGACGATCGGGGTCGCCCGGATCGCCCGTCCCGCGGGTGGTCCGTCAGCCGAGCAGGCCGCCGAAGCCGCCGACGGGGGAAGCAGGCTCGGCCGTGTCGGCCGAGCCGGTGCCCGTGTCGTCGGTGCCCGTGTCGTCGGTGCCGAAGTCGGCGGTGCCCGTGTCGGTGGAGTCGGGGCCCGTGCTGTCGAAGCTCCCGGCGTCACCGGTCGTGTCGACCGTCGGGGTAGTGCCGTCCACCGGCACGGTGGTGGTCGGCGAGCAAGGCTCGTGGGCCTGGGTGTCGGACGAGTCGGCGGGCGTGCTCGTCGTGTCGGGAGCCGTCGACTCGTCGACCGCGATGTACTCCTCGGCGGCCCAGCCACCGAGGTCGATGATGCGCACGAACCCGTTCCGCGTCTCACCGGTGTCCACCGCGGTGCCCGCCTCGCACACCGCCACGATCCGCGCGTCCATGCTCGGCTCCGCCCGCACGTTCACGTTCTCCAGGCAGCTGCCTGCCGGGGTGGCCGAGGCGATGCCGGTGATTCCCATCATCGTGGCCGCGCCGACCGCGACCACCGCGCCCGCAATTGCGGCTGTACGGCCCTGTGCCCTCATCGTCGTCCTCTTCTCGGTTGGGGTCTTCAACAGGCCCAACGAGTGGCACCGTTACCGATTCGCTACCCAGGAGCGACACCACCGTATTCGGTGAGCGTGTCGTGCACGTCGTGACGCAGCGTCACCCGGGCGGGGCCGGGTTCGAGGTCACGCGTCCGACGGCGTCGCCTCGACTAGGCTCGGCGGCCAGTGTGCCAATGAGCAGGCGTGACGAATGGAGCAGAGCGTGGTTGCAGTGGGTCGGCGTTTGTTCACGAGCGAGTCGGTGACCGAGGGGCACCCGGACAAGATGTGCGACGCCATCAGCGACACGGTGCTCGACGCGCTGCTGGCCCAGGACGCACGCAGCCGGGTGGCGGTGGAGACGATGGTGACCACCGGCCAGGTGCACGTCGCGGGTGAGGTCACCACCAGCGCCTACGCCGACATCCCCACCCTGGTGCGGGACAGGATCCTGGAGATCGGCTACGACTCCTCGTCCAAGGGCTTCGACGGCGCGTCGTGCGGGGTCAACGTGGCGATCGGTGCGCAGAGCGCGGACATCGCCCAGGGCGTCGACACGGCGTACGAGAGCCGCGTGGAAGCGGCCGCCGGCCGCGGTGAGGCAGATGTCGAGGACGCGATCGCGAAGCAGGGCGCGGGCGACCAGGGCCTCATGTTCGGTTACGCCAACACCGACACCGACGAGCTGATGCCGCTGCCGATCGCGCTCGCGCACCGTCTGGCGCGGCGGTTGACCGAGGTGCGCAAGTCCGGTGTGCTGCCTTACCTGCGTCCGGACGGCAAGACCCAGGTCACCATCGAGTACGACGGGGACAAGGCCGTCCGCCTGGACACGGTCGTCGTGTCCAGCCAGCACGCGGCCGACATCGACCTCGACGCCATGCTCGCCCCCGACATCCGCGAGCACGTGGTCGGCCCGGAGATCGCGGAGCTGGGCCTCGACGTGTCCGACGTGCGCCTGCTCGTCAACCCGACCGGCCGGTTCGTGGTCGGCGGCCCGATGGGCGACGCGGGCCTGACCGGCCGCAAGATCATCGTCGACACCTACGGCGGCTTCGCCCGCCACGGCGGCGGTGCGTTCTCCGGCAAGGACCCGTCGAAGGTCGACCGCTCGGCGGCGTACGCCGTGCGCTGGGTCGCCAAGAACGCGGTGGCCGCAGGCCTCACCGACCGCATCGAGGTGCAGGTGGCCTACGCCATCGGCAAGGCCGCACCGGTGGGCCTGTTCATCGAGACCTTCGGCACCGAGCACGTCGACCCGGTTCGGATCGAGAAGGCGATCTCGGAGGTCTTCGACCTGCGCCCGGCCGCGATCATCCGCGACCTCGACCTGCTTCGCCCGATCTACGCGCAGACCGCCGCGTACGGCCACTTCGGCCGCCGCGACGTCGACCTGCCGTGGGAGCGCACCGACCGGGCCGATGCGCTCAAGGCCGCTTGCGGCGCATGACCTTCCCCGGCCCCGGCGTGCGGGTGCACCGCGCGGCGGGTCCCCGTCGGACCTGACCGGCCCGCCCGAGGTGCGCTTCGTGGCGCCCGGATCGGTCACCGACGGCCGGTACGGGCTCTTCGAGTACACGACCGGACCCGGGCCGGGCGCGCGGCGGCACTGTTCGGCGCGGGCGACGACGCGCACATCCCGGACGGGCGCGCCGGCGTTCGGCACGGGCGGGTGCTCGACGAGCAGGAGCGGACCTCCCGTCACGACCAGGTCAACCGGTAGGCGGACCGGGCAGGGCCGCGTCGGCCTTGAGCGCCACCCCGGAGAGGCCCAGACGTCTCGCCTCGGCCATCAGCATGGCGCAGGTCGTCGCCGCGGCCGCGTAGCCGGTGCCGTGCGGTGGGCGGATGTTGGACAGGCAGTTGCGCTCGGAGTCGCGGCGGCCGCGCCTCGGGTCCCAGGTGTAGTAGAGGCCCAGGCTGTCGGTGGAGCTCATGCCCGGCCGCTCGCCCACCAGCACCACCACGCTGCGCGCACCGAGCGCGGCCGCGATCTCGTCGCCCAGCGCCACCCGGGCCTGCGTCGCGATGACGACGGGCGCGATCCGCCACCCCTCGAGCCGTTCCCGCAGCGCTGCCAGCATCGCCGGGCCGTGGACGTGCCCG
>JAKDLE010000384.1 GCA_030453005.1 Pseudonocardia sp.
CCGGGGGCCTCGGCCGGGTCGGCGTCGTCGTCGCCGGTGCGCACGGTGTCCTCGCCTGCCGGGGTGCCGTCGCCGGGCTGCGCGACGGCAGGCTCGGTCGCCTCGGGTTCGGCCGCCACCTGGTCCGCGACCTGGTCGGCGAGCTCTTCCCGCTCCGCCGTCGGCCGCGGGGACGACGAGGGTGACGGGGCCGGGTTGCTCGCCCCGTTGCCGGTCGACCCGCCCGCCGGCTCCCTACTGTTGGCGGCGCCGTTGGCGGCCCCGCCGCGGGTGGCGCCGTTGGTGGCCCCGCCGTCGGTGGCGCCGGTCGTGCCGTCGTTCGTGGTGCCGTCCGTCTCCGGACGCGCCGTCGCCTCGCCGGGCGAGGACTGCCTCTCGGGCATGTGGTCCGTTTTCCCCTCAACACGTGACCGGGCCCCCTGGCTCCGGTCGTCACCGCCGCCGCACTGGTCGGCGCGGAGTGGATCAGCACGGCCTCACAGGTACAGGCCCGTGCCGCTGTGCTCCGCCTGCTCGGTGGCGACGGCATGCAGCTCCCGCTCCCGCATGACGAGGTACGTGGTGCCCTGTACCTCCACCTCGTACTGGTCGTCACGAGCGAACAGCACGCGGTCTCCCACCTTGACCGTGCGGACGTGGTGTCCGATTCCGAACACCTCTCCCCAGATCAGACGCCTGGCGACCGTCGCGGTTGCCGGGATGACGATTCCGGCGCCGGTGCGACGTTCCCCGGTGCCCTCGGTGTCGCGCACCATGACGCGGTCGTGCAGCATCTGGATCTCGAGCTTGGGGTCCTGCACCGCCGTGATGCTACGGCCTGGCCGTCGTCGGTCCTCCGGGGCCCGTTGGGGGCACTGACCTGCGCCAGAACTCGGGCGGACGACAGGAAACCCCGCGGTGCTGTCAGGTCGGGGGTCCGACAGCACCGCGAGGCCTGTAAGAGAAATCGGCATACGGCGCCGATCCGTTAGCCGCCCGGCTCGCGACCCCGGGTTTTCACTCTTCCGGCGCAACGACGCCGGTGTGCCGCTCCATCGCCCGCTTCGCCGCCGCGACGTCCGCGTACGGCCCGCGCACCCCCTGCGCCGTCTCCGGCTGCTCATCCAGCGGCCCACCGGAGTCACCGCAGTCGGGACAGATCACCTCGTACGGGATCACTCATTCGTCGGTCGCCTCGGAGCGGAAGGGCTTGCCCGCTCGGCGGCGGATGCTCGTCAGCCGTCGTCCGTGTCCGGGTTCCCCTGGCCCTGCGGGTGCGTCCATCCTGGGATTCTAGGACTGGGCCAGCAGGTAGCGTCCGAAGTGGGGGACGGTGAACGCGATCTGACCGCGTTGTGCGGAGAAGATCAGGCCCTTCTTGAGCAGGCTGTCGCGGGCGGGCGAGAGCGAGGACGCACGTCGCTTCAGGTGCTCGGCGATCCCGGACGTGCCGACGGCCTCGTCACGCCCGTCGGCGAGCTCGGCCATCGCCCGCAGGTACTCGCGTTCGGCGGGTGTGGCTCGTTCGAACCGGGAGCCGAAGAAGCCGACCGCGAGCTCGGCCTCGGCCTCGGGGGCGGCCATCTTGACGTCCGGTTCGCCGATCGGGGTCCGCGGTGCGGCGTCCCAGGAGGCCTTGCCGTAGGCCTGGACGAAGTAGGGGTAGCCGCCGGAGCGCTCGTAGAGTGAGTCCAACGCGTCGAGGTCGAACGTGGCGTCCTCGCGTTCGGCGGGGGCGAGCAGCGCGAAGTCGGCGTCGGCGCGGTCGAGTTGGCCGATGCGGACGTAGCGGAAGAGCCGCTCGGAGTAGGACTTCGACGCGGACAGCACCGCGGGCAGGTGCGGCAGGCCCGCCCCGACCACCACGAGCGGCGCCCGTGACTGCGAGAGCTCGTGGCAGGCCGCGCACAGGGCGGAGACGTCGTCGGCGCGCACGTCCTGCATCTCGTCGATGAGCAGCGCGACGCCGGTCTCCAGGTCCGCGGCCAGGGTGGCCACCTCGGTGAACAGCTCGACGAGGTCGATCTCGATGTCGCCGGAGTCGGCCTTCCCGTTGCGGACGGGAACGTCGATGCCCGGCTGCCAGCGGTCGCGCAGCTTCGCGCCGTCGGGCGCCGAGCGCAGCGCGAACGCCTTGAGCACGCCGAGCACCTCGTCGACACGTTCGCCGTCGGGGTGGCGCACGGCCAGGTCGCGGATCGCGCGGTGCAGTGCGGCGGAGAGCGGACGGCGCAGGTCGGCTTCGGGTCGGGCCTCGATCTTGCCCGCACCCCAGCCCGCGCGGACGGCCATCGAGCGCAGCTCGCCCAGCAGCACCGTCTTGCCGACGCCACGCAGTCCGGTGCGCACCAGGCTGCGCTCGGGGCGTCCACGGGCGACGCGCTCCAGCACGATCTCGAACGCGTCGAGCTCACGGTCGCGGCCGGCGAGCTCGGGGGGCCGCTGACCGGCCCCGGGGGCGAACGGGTTGCGTACGGGATCCACGCATCGGACGGTATCCGGGGTTCTTGCCCGGACCGTAGACGTCGCTATCGAAAGCGATGGCGTGTCGTCGATCCCGCTGTATGGACCTTCATCGCACGAACGCTAGAGAGCGGGATAAAGGGTTACGCGCGGCGGGTGGCCGCGTCGGCCAGACAGAACAGCCCGAACGCGGCGATCCCGACGGCGACGACGACCAGCACGCTCGTGCCGAGGACGGTGGAGCCGAGTGCGTGCAGGGCCGCGTCGATCCCTCCGGCCCGCGTCGGGTCGGACATCAGCGCCGCGCGCCCGGCGAGCACGCCGACCATCGCGAGGGCCAGCGCGCGGGACAGGTGCCCGGCGATCCCGAGCCACTCGATGGCCGCCCGCGCGACGGGGCCGAGGTCGCTCAGGTCCAGATCGCCCAGGAACGTGCGCCGCAGTCCGGTGTAGGTCATCGCCGCCGCGAGCGCGAGCACCGTCACCGCGGCGGCGCCGAGCACGATGCGTCCGGCAGGCACGGTGAGCAGCGCAGCGGCGAGTTCCTGCACAGTCGAGTCGCCTTCGGGACGCCCTGCGCCCACCACGTAGTCGGCGACCACCGCGGCGAGCCCGCAGGTGGCGATCGCCTTCGCGACGGCGCCGACGCGCTTGCGCACCCGCTCGAAGCCGCTGACCCACCGGAACCCGATCGCCGCCGCCGTCAGCTGCCAGATCGCGAACGCCACCAGGCCGACGGCGCCGACCCCGAGCGTCACCAGGCCGCCGGGGACGCTCGCGACGGCGCTCACTGCGGCGTCGGCGTCGGCCTGGGCGGTGGCCACCCCGAACGCCACCCGCAGGGCGAGCCACCCGACGACCAGGTGGACCAGTCCGTACCCGACGAGGCCGATCCGGCCCAGCGCGTCGACGACGGCGCCGGGCGCGTCGGACGGGCCCTCCCGGACCGACCGGCGCAGGCGCGGGATCGGGTCGGGCATGCCCGACGGTACCCGGAAGCCGGTTCTCGAAATCTCTACCACTGTCTATCAGCACGGATAGATATTGAGATACGAGGGAATCTGGTTGGCTGGCGTCGTGACGGAGTCCACGCACGAACCCGAGATCGTGACCGAGGGAACCGGCTGGCACGAGCAGCTCGGCGACCGCGCCGAGCTCGACGTCGGCTTCACGGTCACCGAGCGCACGCGCACCGCCGCCGTGGCGGCGCTGGGCACGCGGGTCGCGGCCGTGCTCCCCACGCTG
Organism: Pseudonocardia sp.; assembly: GCA_030453005.1. Taxonomy (GTDB): domain Bacteria; phylum Actinomycetota; class Actinomycetes; order Mycobacteriales; family Pseudonocardiaceae; genus Pseudonocardia. The sequence continues at coordinate 3,688 of JAKDLE010000384.1, forward strand.
GAGACCGTCGGCCTGACGGTGCGGCACCGGCGGCTCTCCGTGCACAACGAGTGGCGCCGGGACCGCGTGGTCGGCTGCCGGGCCACGGAGGACATCAGCCTGGTCGTCACGGACGTGACGGTCCTCGACGCCGTGCTCTCGGCGTTGGTCGACGTCGAGCCGACGGACCTGCGGGGGCCGCGCTGGACCCTCGCCGACCCGGTGGCGGCCCGCCGGGAGGCGCAGCGACGCGCGGTGGCCGACGCCCGCGACCGCGCCGAGGGCTACGCAGCCGCGTTGGGCGGCACGCTCGGGCCGCTGCGACGGCTGTCGGAGGCGCCCGACCACGGCGGGCCGATCGGCTACCGGACGGCGGCGTACGAGGGGTCCGGCGTGCCGGACGTGCGCCACCTCGCGCTGGAACCCGAACCCGTGCGGGTGACGGTGCGATGCTCTACGGCCTGGACGATGCACAGCGTGTAACGCAGACGGGGGTCGCGCGCGGCGGGCCGCGACGCGCTGCCCGCGCTGGGCACGCTCCTCGTCGGCTGGACCCTCACCGCGG